>JANMSZ010000231.1:0-7335 GCA_031389925.1 Hyphomicrobiales bacterium
AACAGAAAATTGCCGGAATTCCACAAATAGCCGTCGAGCACGTAGCGGGCGGCGGTGGCGGCGTCGGGCTTCTCGACGAAGCGTTTCACCGCGTGCACGCCGTTACTGCCGACGGCGTCGCCGCGCAGGATGTAGCCGAAACTGGTTTTGGGTTCGGTCGGCTTGATGCCGAAGGTCACGATCTTGCCGGTGTCGGCGGCCTCGCGGCCGGCCTGACAGGTGGCGCGGAACTCCGGCACGTCCAGGATGATGTGGTCGGCGGCGAGCGCCAGCACCACGGCATCGGGGTCGCGTTGACGCGCGACTTCGGTGGCCGCCGCAATCGCGGGGCCTGAATCGCGGCGCAGCGGCTCGATCACCACCGTGACGTCGATACCTATTTCCTCGGCCTGACGCCGCGCGAAAAAATGGAAGTTCGGCCCGGTGATGACAATCGGGGCGCCGAACATCGGGTCCTTCACCCGCAGCAAGGTTTCCTGATAGGTCGAGCGTTCGCCGACCAGCGGCAGGAACTGCTTGGGCAAAGCATCGCGCGAAACCGGCCAAAGCCGCGTTCCAGCGCCTCCGGCCAGCAGAATGGGAATGATCGGCGAGGGCATGGTTCGGGGGGCTCTCAAGCTCTAGGTTTGGGCCGGGAATCGTCTTAAGCCAGTTCCACCGGACTGACTATCGGTAATGTGGCTGAGGATTAAGACCATTCCGCGTCAGCATTTTCACCAGACGGCATACTATCGATGATAAATCGCATGCTCACGGTTGGTGGTTTCACGCTGCTGTCGCGTGTCACCGGCTTTGCGCGCGACATCATCCTGGCGGCCGTGCTTGGCGCCGGGCCGGTGGCCGACGCCTTCTTTGTCGCGCTACGGCTGCCCAATCATTTCCGCGCCATTTTCGCCGAGGGCGCGTTCAACGCTGCCTTCGTGCCGGCCTATGCCCGCATTCGCGAGCAGGGCGGTGCGGACCGCGCCGGACTGTTCGCCGACCGTATCTTCACGCTGCTGCTGGCGAGCCAGATCGTGCTCTTGGCGGTGGCGCTGTTGTTCACGCCCGCGGTGATCGAAGTGCTGGCGCCGGGGCTGGTCAACGACCCGAGCCGCTACGGACCGGCGGTCGAACTCACGCGCATCACGTTTCCCTATTTGTTGCTGATAACCCTGGTGACGCTGTATGGCGGCATCCTCAACGCGCTGCAGCGTTTCGCTGCTGCCGCCGCTGCGCCGATCTTGCTCAACATCGCGCTGGTGATGGCGCTGATGCTGGCCGCATTCTTTCCGACGGCGGGACACGCCGCGGCTTGGGGCGTGCTGCTCGCAGGCGTACTGGAATTTCTGCTGGTGGCCGGCGCCGCCAAACGCGCCGGCGCCTTGCCGCTGCTGCGCTGGCCGCAGCTCGACGTCGACGTGCGGCAGTTTTTCCGCGCGCTCGGTCCGGCGACAATTGGCTCGGCCGGCGTACAGCTCGCGCTGTTTACCGACACCATCATCGCCAGCTTTCTCCCCGCCGGTGCGCTGTCGGCGTTGTATTACGCCGACCGCATCAATCAGCTGCCTATTGGTGTCATTGGAATTGCAGCGGGCACAGTGATCCTGCCTGAGATGGCGCGCCGCCTTGCCGCGGGCGACATCACCGGCGCCACGCACGCGCAGAACCGCGCCGTCGAATTCACGCTGCTGCTCTCAATTCCGTGTGTCGCGGCGTTCTTCATCGTGCCCGACCTGATCATGCGCGCGCTGTTTGTGCGCGGCGCTTTCACGGACGCCGACGCGCTCGCCGCCGGCCGCACCTTGGCGGCCTATGCCTTCGGGCTGCTGCCATTTGTCTTGATCCGCAGTTCGGTCGCGACCTTCTTTGCGCGCGGTGACACCGCGACGCCGGTGAAGGCGGCGCTGATCGCCGCCGCGGTCAATATCGCGTTCAAATTCTTGCTGATGGGCCCGCTGGCGCAAGTCGGTCTGGCGCTGGCAACCTCGATCGGCGCCTGGATCAATCTCAGCCTGGTGGTGTGGTTTGGCGTTCGCGCCGGTCACATCCAGATCGACGACCGGCTCCGGCAATCGGCGATCAAGCTGGCGGTCGCGGGGCTGGTATTGGCCGCTGTGCTGTGGCTCTGCGCCGCGCCGGTCACGCAGTTGTTAACGGGCTGGCGTGGCGTCGGCGACATCGCGGCCCTAGCCTTGCTGGCGGCACTTGGCGGCGCCGTTTATGGTGCCATCGTGCTCGCTTTGTTCGGACGGCAATGGCTTGCGACATTTCGGTCACGGTCGCGCTGAACAATCGACGGCGCCTGTTGCAAAGCAGCAAGTTGGACATACGTCCTCTCGATCGCCTGGGGAACTTTCCCCCAACGTCCGGCCACGACCCTCATGAATAATCGTTCAAAACCAAATGCTTCCCTCTCGATTGACGCTCTGTGCCGTATCGGCTTGGCGCTCACCCTTACGACTTTTGTCGTAGGATGCGGCGACAGCGCGCAGAAGCAGGCCGCGCCGCCACCACCGACGGTGACCGTCGCCAAGCCGGTCAAGCGGACGGTGTTCGACTTCGACGAATATGTCGGGCGCTTTGTCGCGGTGAATTCGGTGGAGGTACGCGCGCGCGTCTCCGGCTATCTTGAGGGCGTGCACTTCAAGGACGGCCAATCGGTCAAGAAGGGCGATCTGCTGTTCAGCATCGACAAGCGGCCGTTCCAAAACGCGGTCGACCAGGCCCGCGCTAATCTGACCCAAGCCAAATCCAATCTGTCGTTCACCGAGGCCGATTACACCCGCGGCCAGCAACTGGTGCGCGACAAGACCATCACCGATCAGACCTTCGAGCAGCGCTCACAAGCGTTCCGCAATGCGCAGGCCTCGGTCAGCAACAACGAGGCCGCTTTGCGGACGGCCGAGCTCGATCTCGAATTCACCGAACTCCGCGCGCCGATCGATGGCCGCATCGGCGACCGCCGTGTGTCGCCGGGCAATCTGGTGACCGGCGGCACGAGCGGCAACACCACGTTGCTTGCCACCATCGTGTCGACCGATCCGATCCGTTTCGAGTTCACCTTCGATGAAGCGTCGTATTTGCGCTACGAGCGGGCCTCGAAAAGCGGCCAGGACATCGCCAGCCGCGGCGCCGGCACTAAAGTGTCGCTCAAGTTGATCGACGAAAAAGATTTCACGCACGAAGGCAGCATGGACTTCGTCGACAACGTGATCGATCGCTCGACCGGCACCATTCGCGGGCGCGGCGTATTCGCCAATGCCAACGCCGTGTTCACGCCCGGCATGTTCGCGCGCGTGCGGGTACCGGCGTCGCCGGCCTATGAAGCACTGTTGGTTCCGGCCACCGCGATCGGCACCGAGCAGGCCCGCAAGTTTGTCATGACGGTCAACGCCGAAAATACCGCCACGCCGAAATACGTGACACTGGGACAGACGACGGCCGACGGTTTGCAGGTGATCAAGGACGGCGCCGGTCCCGATGACCGCATCGTCGTCAACGGCCTGATGCGGGCGCGGCCCGGCGCGAAAGTCACGCCGCAGGAGCAGGGCGCGGCACCTCCCGGGGCTCCGCCGCAAGGAGCGCCGGCGCAAGGCGCGAAGAAGTAACCCATGCGCATTTCGCACTTCTTCATCGACCGCCCGATCTTCGCCTCCGTCGTATCGATCGTCTTCGTGATCCTGGGCGCGGTCGCGTTCGTGCGGCTGCCGGTCGCGCAGTATCCGGAAATCGCGCCGCCGACCATCAACGTGACCGGTCAATATCCCGGCGCCAGTTCCGACATCGTGGCGTCGACGGTGGTCGCGCCGATCGAGCAGCAGATCAACGGCGTCGAGAACATGATCTATCTGTCGTCGAACTCGACGGCCGACGGGCGGTTCTCGATCTCGGTGACCTTCGACATCGGCACCAATCTCGACATCGCGCAGGTGCAGGTGCAAAACCGCGTCGCCATTGCACAGCCGCGGTTGCCGGCCGACGTGCGCAATATCGGCGTCACGGTGAACAAGAGTTCGCCCGACCTGATGATGGTCGTGCACCTTTATTCGCCCGACAAGACGCGCGACACGCTGTTCATCTCCAACTACACCACGCTCGAAGTGACCGACGCCATTACCCGCGTCGACGGCGTCGGTTCGCTGATCGTATTCGGCGCGCGCGACTATGCGATGCGGGTCTGGCTCGATCCCGACCGCCTGCAATCGCTTGGATTGACGGCGAGCGACGTCGTCGTGGCCTTGCAGGGCCAGAACGTCCAGGTCGCCTCCGGCGTGCTCAACCAACCGCCGGTCGATAAACCCGGCGCGTTCCAGATATCGGTGCAGACGCAAGGCCGTCTCGCCAATACGGAAGAATTCGGCAATATCGTCGTCAAGCAAACCGCCAACGCCGTCGTGCGGGTGAAAGACGTCGCGCGCACCGAGCTCGCGGCGCAGGATTACTCGACCAATTCCTATCTCGATCGCGATCCGGCGATTGCGATCGGCATCTTCCAGCGGCCCGGGTCGAACGCCATTTCGACGTCCAAGGCGATCATCAAGACGATGGACGAACTGGCGAAGCGGTTTCCGCCCGGCCTCAAATATACCATCGTCTACAATCCGACGGAGTTCATCGAGCAATCGGTCGAAGCGGTTCAGTCGACCATCGCCGAGGCGATCATCCTGGTTGTGCTCGTCGTCGTCTTGTTCTTGCAGACCTGGCGCGCCGCGGTCATTCCAATTGTTGCCATCCCGATATCGCTCATCGGCACTTTTTTCGTCATGTCGGTGGCGGGTTTCACGCTTAATAACCTGTCGCTGTTCGGCCTTGTGCTCGCCATCGGCATCGTGGTCGACGATGCCATCGTCGTCGTCGAAAACGTCGAACGAAATATCGCAAAGGGATTGAGTCCCCGCGATGCATCCATCAAGAGCATGGACGAAGTCGGCGGCGCGTTGATCGCGATCTCGCTGGTGTTGTGTTCGGTCTTTATCCCGTCGGCCTTTATCCCGGGCATTTCCGGTCAATTCTACAAACAGTTCGCGCTGACGATCGCCGGCGCCACTGTCATATCCTTGATCGTGTCTCTGACGCTGTCGCCCGCACTCTGCGCGCTGCTGCTCAAGCCGCACACCAAGGTCGAAGATGAACGTTGGTGGAGCAAGCCCATCCACGGATTTTTCCGCGGCTTCAACCGGTATTTCGATGCGTTGACGCGCGGCTATGGCTGGCTGTCGGGTAAGCTGGTGCGGTTCGCGGTGCTGATGCTGGCCATCTATGCCGGCGTGATCGCCTTCGGCCTCAACGAATTCACCAAGACGCCGGTCGGCTTTATTCCGCAACTCGACCGCGGCTATCTTATCATCATCACGCAACTGCCGCCGGCGGCGTCGCTGGCGCGTACCGACGAGGTCAACCGGCGGGCGGTCGAGATCGCGCTCAGCGTGCCCGGCGTCGCCCATGCGGTGAACATCGTGGGCTTCTCCGGCGCCACCTTCACCAATTCGCCCAATGCCGGCGCCGTGTTTGTGACGCTCGATCCGTTCGACAAACGAGCCGAAGATCCGAAGCAATCGGCCGCTGCGATCCAGGGCCAGCTGTTTGGGCGGCTGCAGGAAATCCAGGAGGCGATGGTCTTCGTCGCCGCGCCGCCGGCGGTATCCGGCATCGGCAATGCGGGCGGCTTCCGCATGATGATCGAAGATCGTGGCGGCAACGGTTACGCGGCGCTGCAAGGCGCGGCTTACGCCATGATGGGGAAGGCGGCGCAGACGCCCGGTCTCGTGCAGGTCTATTCGTTGTTCGAGAACACGACCCCGCAACTTTATATCGATATCGACCGCACCAAGGCGCAGTTGCTCGGGATCAATATTCCAGATTTGTTCTCCGCGCTGCAGATCTATCTCGGATCGGCCTACGTCAACGACTTCAATTTGTTCGGCCGGACCTATCGCGTGGTGGCGCAGGCCACCAGCGAGTCTCGCGCCGATACCAAGGACGTCCTGAATATCCGCGTCCGCAACAGCAGCGGCGATACGGTGCCGCTCGGCGCATTCAGTACGGTGCGCACCATTACAGCGCCGTATCGTGTGCCGCGCTACAATCTCTATCCGTCGGCCGAACTCGATGGCGCGGCGGCGCCGGGCTATAGTCAAGGCCAGGCGATCAAGATCATGGAAAAGCTGGCGGCGGAAACGCTGCCGGAGGGTTTCTCGTTCGAATGGACGACACTGGCGTTCCAGCAGTTGCGCGCCGGCGACACGGCGGTGTTCGCCTTCGTGCTGGCCGTGGTGTTTGTGTTCCTGGTGCTCGCGGCGCAGTTCGAGAGCCTGACGCTGCCGCTCGCGGTCATCATGATCGTACCGATGTGTCTGATCGCCTCGATCGTCGGCGTGGTGCTGCGCGGGCAGGACAATAATATTCTGACCCAGGTCGGCTTCATCGTGTTGATCGGTCTGGCCGCCAAGAACGCCATTCTGATCGTCGAGTTCGCCAACCAATTGGAAGAAGGCGGCCGCGACCGCTTCGCCGCCGCGGTCGAAGCGGCGCATCTGCGGCTGCGGCCGATTTTGATGACCTCGTTCGCCTTCATCCTCGGCGTGTCGCCGCTGGTCTGGGCGGTCGGCGCCGGTTCGGAATTGCGCCAGACGCTCGGCACCGCGGTGTTCTCGGGCATGATCGGCGTCACGATCTTCGGCCTGATCTTCACGCCGGTGTTCTACGTCGTGTCGCGCTGGATTGCGCTACGCACCAGTCGGGCCGGCCCGCATCCGCAACCCGCAGGCAAACCGATCGAGTAACCGCCATGAAATTCGGCTTCGGCAAGGCCCTCACGCGTAAAGAGGACGATGCGCTGGTGCGTGGCGCCGGATGCTACGTTGCCGATGTCGCACCCGATGCGACGCTGCACGCGGTCGTGCTGCGCTCGCCGCACGCCCATGCCCGGTTCACGATCGCCGATCTCGAGCGCGTCCGTGCCATGAAGGGTGTGCGGCTGGTGCTCACCGCCGCCGATATCCGCCACCTCGGTCCGCTGCCGACGCCGGGCGTGCTGCCGGACGTCGCTATCAAGGTGCCGCATTATCCGATCCTCGCTGGCGACATCGTGCGTCATGTCGGCGATGCGATCGCGTTCGTCGTCGGCGACACGCTCGACGCCGCCAAGGACGGAGCCGAGGCCATCACTGTCGACTGGCAGCCGCTGCCGCATGTGATCGGCGCCATTGCCGCGCTCAAAGCCGGCGCGCCGCAGGTCTGGGCCGACCAGCCGGGCAATCTGGCCTTCGAGACATCGGTCGGCGACGAGGCCGCGACCAAGCAGGCCTTCGCGCAAGCCGCGCGCACGGTGTCGCTGACCATCATCAACCAGCG
>JANMSZ010000306.1:0-6498 GCA_031389925.1 Hyphomicrobiales bacterium
AATTTGCGCATCTTGCCGGCGGTGTAAGCCAGCACCTCGTGCTCGTTGTCGAGCTTGACCCGAAAATTGCCGTCCGGCAGCACCTCGGTAACGGTGCCGTCGAACTCCAGCAGTTCTTCCTTCGCCATCCAGTCTCTCTCCCGGTATCAGCGTGCGCGGTGGCCGGCGTTACGTCGCGGCTCGCCTGGACGCTGGAGGAATGTAACAGTTCCGATATCGTTTGGCTCCCCCGGCGACGCTTCGGCGCGGGGGATATGGTTCGGCCGGCCATTCGCGTGATTTTGGCCGCCATTACCACCACCATGCGCGCGATGGCCGTTATGACCGCCACGGCCATTGCCATTACCTTGGCCGCCGCCGCCGTTGCGACCGCCGCCATTGCCGCGCTGGTTGTTGCGCCCGCCGCCGTTATTGCCGCCACGGCCGTTGCGGACAGGCTGAACTGCCGGACGATGCGGCTGACGTTCGCCGCTCGCCGGGATCGCGACCCGGATCAAGCGCTCGATGTCGCGCAGGAACACGCCTTCTTCCTGATCGCAGAACGAGATCGCGATGCCGTCGGCGCCGGCGCGCGCGGTGCGGCCGATGCGGTGGACATAGCTCTCGGGGACGTTCGGCAGATCGTAGTTGATGACGTGGCTGACGCCGTCGACGTCGATGCCGCGGGCGGCAATGTCGGTGGCGATCAGGATGCGCAACTTGCCGGTTCGGAAGTCGGCGAGCACGCGCTCACGCTGGTTCTGCGACTTGTTGCCGTGGATCGCCTCGGCGAAGAAACCGGTCTTCTCGAGCGAACGCACGACCTTGTCGGCGCCGTGCTTGGTGCGGGTGAACACCAGGACGCGGTCGGTCTTCTCGGCCTTGAGCACTTCGACGAGAAGCGACGGCTTGGCCGACTTTTCGGTATGGATGACGCGCTGAGCGATGCGCTCGACGGTCGTTGCCTGCGGCGTCACGGCCACGCGCACCGGGTCGATCAGCATCTGATCGGCGAGGCGGGTGATTTCCTGCGGCATGGTCGCGGAGAAGAACAGCGTCTGCCGTTCCTTACGCAACATCGCCACGACGCGCTTGATGTCGTGGATGAAGCCCATGTCGAGCATGCGGTCGGCTTCGTCGAGGACGAGGATTTCGACCTGATTGAGCGTCACCGCGCGCTGGTTGACGAGATCGAGCAGGCGTCCTGGCGTTGCGACCAAAACTTCGACGCCATGCGCGAGCGAGCGCACCTGGCGGTTGATCGGTACGCCGCCAATGGCAAGGGCAACGGCAAGAGGCCGGATGTGGCGGCCATAGGCGCGGAAGCTGTCCGAGATCTGGCCGGACAATTCGCGGGTCGGCGAGAGCACCAGCACGCGGCAGGATTTCTTCTCCGGCCGCAGGCGCTTGGTGGTGAGATGGTTGAGGATCGGCAACGCGAAAGCCGCCGTCTTGCCCGTTCCGGTCTGGGCGATGCCGATGACATCGCGGCCCTGCAGCGCGGTCGGAATGGTCTGATTTTGGATCGGCGTGGGGGTTTCGTATTTCTCTTCGGCAAGGGCGCGAAGAATCGGCTCAGCGAGGCCGAAGTCGGTAAATGAAGTCAAAGAAGCTCTTTTCTATATGGCGAATCGGCCGCCACGCTCATGCGAGCAGCGGAATCGCGGGGTTCTAAAGACATCCCGCGTGGCCAGGGTTGTCGGCTTGTTAGAGAAGCGAAAGAGGCGGGGCGAAAATCGTTTGAAAGAGTTTTCGTGCACGCAGCCCGCAAACCCGAGACCGGGTCTTTCATCCGCAGGGGTCATATGACAGGTGGTTGAGGTCTTTTCAAGGCAAGTTCCGCGATTATTCCGCCAAATGATGAATAAACAGGTGCCTGGGCCGCGTCCCACCCCAATGGACAAGCCGCTTTAGATCGGGGAATGTCTGCCGCGAAAAGCCGTTTCCAGGCGTTCTCGCCTTCCGGAGCCGTTGCAATGCCGTTTCCTAGCGCCTCGCAGGCGCTTTCGCGCTTTACCGTCCTCGACCTCACCCGCGTCCGTTCAGGGCCGACCTGTGTGCGCCAGCTCGCCGATTGGGGCGCCAGGGTCATCAAGATCGAGACGCCGCCGCGCCTGGAAAAGGGCGAGGGCCCGGGCGGCCCGCGCGAGAATGCCGACTTCCAGAACCTGCATCGCAACAAGCGCAGCATCACCCTCGATCTGAAATCGCCCGAAGGTCTCGCCGCCTTCCAGCGCCTGGTCGCGAAGGCCGACGTGGTGGTGGAGAATTTCCGCCCCGACGTGAAGGACCGCCTCGGCATCAATTACGAGGACTTGAAGAAGATCAATAAAGGCATCGTGCTCGGCAGCATCTCCGGCTTCGGCCAGGACGGGCCTTACGCCAAGCGGCCGGGCTTCGACCAGATCGCGCAAGGCATGGGTGGGCTGATGTCGATCACCGGCCTGCCGGGGCAGGGCCCGGTGCGCGTCGGCATTCCGATCGCCGATCTCACCGCCGGACTGTTCTGCGCCATGGGTATCCTCACCGCGCTGCTCGAGCGCGAGGTGTCCGGCGAAGGCCAGTGGGTCTCGACCTCGTTGCTGCAGGCGCAGATCTTCATGCTCGACTTCCAGGCGGCGCGCTGGCTGCAGATGCACGAAGTCGCCAAGCAGGCCGGCAACAATCACCCGACCAGCATTCCGACCGGCGTGTTCAAGACCAAAGACGGCCACATCAACATCGCCTCGACCGGCCAGAAGATGTGGGAGATCACCTGCCGCTGCATCGAGATGCCGGAGTTGATCGACCATCCCGACTACAACAGCGGCGCGCTGCGCTCGAAGAACCGCGACGCGCTCAATGCGCTGATCGAAGCCAAGACGCTCGGCAAGACCAGCGCCGAATGGATCGACATCTTCAACAAAGCCGGCGTGCCCTCCGGACCGATCTACAATATCGATCAGACTTTCGCCGACGAGCAGGTCAAGCATCTCGGCATCGCGACCGACGCCACCAAGCCGAACGGCGAGACACAGACGTTCGTCGGCCAGCCGTTCAAGCTGTCGCGCACGCCGAGCAAGATCGTCGCGACGCCGCCGGGGCAAGGCCAGCACACCGACGAAGTGTTCAAGGAATTCGGTTTCAGCGACAGTGAAATCGCCGCGCTGCACCAGGCCAAGGCCGTTTAACGACATCCGAGAAGTCGGAAGGACTAGCGACATGAATATCATGACCAAGACCGACAAGATGCTGTCCCGCAAAGAAGGCGGCGTCGGCTATCTGACCTTCAACAATCCCGAGCGCCACAACGCGGTGTCGCTGGACATGTGGGAAGCCGCCTCGGGCATTCTCGAGGACTTCAAGAGCGACAAGAACATCCGCGTCGTGGTGTTCTCTGGCGCCGGCGGCAAGGCCTTCGTGTCGGGGGCCGATATCTCCAAATTCGAGAGCGAGCGATCAAGCAAGCAAGCAATCGATCATTACAACGTGGCGGTCGATGAGGCCAACACCGCGATCTATGAATTCCCCAAGCCGACCATCGCCATGATCCAGGGCTATTGCATCGGCGGCGGCGTCGGCCTGGCGCTGTGCTGCGACATGCGCATCTGTTCGGACAACTCCAAATTTGGTGTCCCCGCTGCCAAGCTCGGTCTCGGCTACGGCTTCAAGGGCATCAAGAAGCTGGTCGACGTGGTCGGCCCGTCTTTCGCCAAGGAAATCTTCTATACGGCGCGTCAATTCACCGCGGCCGAGGCGGTCACCATGGGCCTGGTCAATCGCTCGCTGCCGGTCGCGGAACTCGAGCCCTACGTCAAGAATTACGCCGAAACCATCGGCGGCAATGCGCCTTTGACGGTGGACGCGGTAAAATTCATCGTCGGCGAGACCGTGAAGCCTAGCGCCGAGCGCAACCTGAAAAAGTGCGCCGACCTGGTCGCGGAATGTTTCGCCAGCGCCGACTATGCCGAAGGCCGCAAAGCGTTTATGGAAAAGCGAAAGCCGGTGTTCACCGGCAAATAAACTGGTAAGTAGACGGACTCCTCGACCCACAAAGGGCGAGGCTATAAAAAATAAAAAGATCGAAAACTCAGGGAGGATTTGCGTGGCGTCGGTTGAGTTGAAGGGCCTGACCAAGCGATATGGCACGGCGGCGGTGGTCGACGATGTCTCTCTGCACATCGAGCACGGCAATCTGGTCTGTCTGCTGGGGCCGTCCGGTTGCGGCAAGACCACGACGCTGCGGCTGATCGCCGGCTTCGTCGAGCCGAGCGCCGGCGAAATCTTTGTCGGCGACAGATTGATTTCCTCGCCCGTAAACACCGTGCCGCCCGAGCGGCGCAACATGTCGATGATCTTCCAGAGCTACGCGCTGTGGCCGCACATGACGGTGGCCGAGAACATCATTTACGGCCTCAAGCTGCGCAAGCTGCCGCGCGACGTCATCGGCAAGAAGCTCGACGCGATCCTCGCCACCACCAAATTGGCGCCTCTGGCCGAGCGCTATCCGGGCGAACTGTCCGGCGGCCAGCAACAGCGCGTCGCTCTAGCCCGCGCGCTGATCGTGGAGCCCGAGACGCTGCTGCTCGACGAGCCGCTGTCGAACCTCGACGCCAACCTGCGCGAGGAGATGCGTTTCGAAGTGCGCCGCCTGCACGACGCCTATCGCTACACCACGGTCTACGTCACCCATGACCAGTCCGAGGCGATGACCACCGCCGACCTGATCTGCGTCATGAACCTCGGCAAGATCGAGCAATCCGGATCGCCGGAAGAAATTTACGACCGCCCGCGCTCGGAATTCGTCGCGCGCTTCATCGGCTCGAGCAACGTGATCAAGGGCAAGGGTCTCGACGGCAGCCGCGTCGATTTCGCCGGCGCCACGCTGCGCTGCACCGGCGAGGCCATCGTGCCCGGCGCGCAGACCGCGGTGTCGGTCCGCCCGCACGATATCGTGCTGTCCGCCAAGCAGCCGCAACAGACCGAAAACGTGGTTCCGGTCACGATCGTGCGGCAGGTCTTTCTCGGCGGCAGCCGGGACTATATGGTTGAGGCCAAGGACGGCACGCAACTGCGCACCGTCACCACGGCGGAAGAAAACATCCCGCAAGGCAGCCAGGTCTGGCTGCACTTGCCGGCCGAGAGGTGCCGCGCGCTGCTTGGTTAGTTTGTTGGCTAAACGTTCAAAAACAAGAAACGAAAAGTTTCGAAGATAACAAAGGGAGGATGCGATGGGTCCGAAATTATCGCGCCGCGACGTCTTGGCCGGTTCGAGCGCACTGGCTGTCGGCGCAACGTTTTCGACGCGCGTGCTGTCGGCGGCGCCGCCGGCGAGCGCGGTTACGCCGGCGCTGATCGAAGCGGCGAAAAAAGAAGGCAAGGTGATCTGGTACACGTCGGTCGACTTGCCGATCGCGGAAAGAATCGGAAAGGGCTTCGAAGCCAAATACGGCATTCCGGTGCGGGTCGAGCGCACGGGCGCCGAGCGCGTGTTCCAGCGCATCAGTCAGGAATACGGCAGCAACATTCGCGCCGTCGATGTTGTCAATTCGTCCGACGCCGCGCATCTCGTGGTCTGGAAACGCAACGGCTGGCTCGAACCGCATGTGCCGGAAGACGTCGCCAAATTCTATCCGCCGGAGCACCGCGACATTGACGGAACGTTCGCCAGCTTCCGCGTTTTCCTCAGCATCATCGCCTACAATACAAACTTGGTGAAAAAGGAAGACGCGCCGAAGAGCTTTGCCGATCTGCTCGATCCGAAATGGAAGGGCAAGATGGTCAAGGCGCACCCCGGCTACAGCGGCACGATCATGACCGCGACCTTCCAGATGGCGCGCGATCTCGGCTGGGGCTACTTCGAGAAGCTGGCGCAGCAGAACGTGATGCAGATCCAATCGGCGTCCGATCCGCCGAAGCGGCTGGCGCTGGGCGAACGCGCGGTGCAGGCCGACGGCGTCGAGTATCTTGTACTCAAGGGCAAGGAGTCGGGGCAGCCGATCGAGCCTGTCTACGCCAGCGAAGGCTCACCGCTCATCATCGGGCCGAACGCCATGTTCAAAGGCGCGCCCAACCCGAACGCCGCGCGGCTGTTCCAGAACTACTGCTTCACCGCGGAAGCGCAACAGCTCATCATCGATATCGGGGGTTTGCGGTCAATGCATCCACAGACCAAGGAAAAGCCCGGACGCACGCCGTTCGGCCAGATCAAGAAAATGAAGGACGATGCCGCCGGCGTCGAGCGCGACGCGGACAAGATCAAGCAGCAGTACTCGAAACTGTTCAAGGTGTAGCCGCGGTAACGATCCGTACATCATGCCAAGACAACAAACACAAACAACGACTAAGTGGGAGGAAACAGACCATGCGTAAGATAAATATCTCTAGACGCGACGTACTCAAGGGAACGACGGCGCTGGCTATCGGCACCGTCTTCGCCGAGCCGTTGCGCGCGGCGGCGCCGGCACCCGAGGCGATCACGCCGGCTCTTATCGAGGCGGCGAAGAAGGAAGGAAAGGTCGTCTTCTATACGGCCATGGA
>JANMSZ010000431.1:0-2752 GCA_031389925.1 Hyphomicrobiales bacterium
CGGTGTACGGGCGCAGCTACGGCGATCTGCTGGTGCTGTCGACCGCCGCCTTCACGGCGTTCGGATTGTTCGCGTTGCCGTCCGGCTGGCTCGCCGACCACTGGAGCCGGCGCAACATGATGGCGATTTTCTTCATCGGCACCGGCGTGTCGACGGTGGCGGTAGGCTTCGCGCCGAATTTCACCATGCTGGCCATCGCGTTGTTCGCGGTCGGCGTATTCGGGGCGATCTATCATCCGGTCGGCTTGCCGATGGTGGTCGAGCAGGCGATCAACCGCGGGCGCACGATGTCGGTGAACGGCATTTGCGGCAATATCGGCGTTTCGGTCGCCGCCGCCGTGACCGCGGGGCTGACGGCCTGGATCGGCTGGCGCTGGGCCTTCTTCATTCCAGGCGTTGTCTTCATCGTCACCGGCATCTTCTATCTCATCCTGACGCCGAAGGACGGTGTGCGCCGCGCCGTCCCGCCGCACGCGCAGGACGTGACGCTCGACCGCCGCATGATCATCGCCGTGGTCGCGTTGTTCATGACGCTGGCCCTGTCGTCGGGCCTGGTGTTCCACGCGCTGACCGTCACTTTGCCAAAGATCATCGACGCCCGGCTCGGCGATGGAATTCCGCTGACGATGGTCGGATTTCTCGCGACCGGTGTATTTTTATGCGGTGCGCTGGCGCAGCTTTCGGTCGGGCGTCTGGTCGACCGCTTCAAGCCTCACTATCTGCTGGCCGGCGTTGCGATGATTCAACTGGTCGGCGTGATCTGGATGAACTACGCGACCGGCTGGCCGATGCTGGCGGCGCTGGCTCTTGCGATTGCCTCGATCTACGCGCAGGTTACGCTGAACGACATCGTTCTGGCGCGCTATACGCCGCCGGCGTGGCGCGGCCGCATTTTTGCGATGCGGTTCTTTCTCAATTTCACGCTGGCCGGCCCTGTGGTCTGGGGGATAGGCCGGCTGTACGATAATGGCGGGTTCTCCCTGGTGCTCTGGGTCACCGCGATCGCCGCCGCCGTCTACGTCGTCAATTCGCTGTTGATCACCGCGACTGTGGCGGGCGTCGAAAGCGGATTACGGCGCGCGCAAGCTCCGGCGGAGTAAAAGCATAACCCCGGCCGGAACCGGGCAAGGCTCGAAAGTATCAAGCATAGAGCTGCCGCCAGTTTACGTTCCGGAACATTTCATTCTGTTCCGCAGTTAGAGTGTGAAATTTCGATCTTATTTGAATTGGCGACTCTTGCGTGCCTGAACGGCATCATGAATCTAACGGGCGCAGATCAGGCCACCGACACGCGGGCTGTAATTGGCCTCAATTAACGCGTTCGATCAGTGACTTTATTTGAGGCGTTCGATCAGCGCCATGGCGGCGGCCGGCGCGCGCAGCTTTGCTTCGTGGATGAAGTAGATGAAGGCGTCGCGCGGTGTTTTCGCCGCCGACTTCTTGTCGACGCGCGGCAGGTCGGCAGGCTCGCCGCCTTTTGCCCAGGTTTGTGCGCGCTTGGCCCAGGCATCGAGCGCCTTCGGCGCGTAACCGGCTTTCAGTTTTTCGTCGCCCTTCTGCAGACGCGCGTAAATGAAGTCGCCAGTGATGTCGGCGATCTCGGTGTAAGTGTCGTGCTCGGCGTAGCAGACGGCGATGTTGCACTGGCGCAGCATCGCGATGAAGGTGGGCGTCTTGAACGTGTCGTTGCGCACTTCGACGACGTGACGCAATGAATGGCCATCTTGCTTTTTCGGCAGCAGGTCTAGGAACGCGCCGAAATCGGCTTCGTCGAACTTCTTATGCGGCGCAAACTGCCAGAGCAGCGGCCCGAGTTTGGGGCCGAGTTCGGTGATGCCGGACTCCAGGAAGCGTTTGATGGAGTCGCCCGACTCGGCGAGCACGCGGCGATTGACCGCGTAACGCGGCCCCTTCAGCGCGAAGACGAAATCGTCCGGCACTTCGGACGCCCATTTGCGATAGGTCTTCGGCGACTGCGTCGAGTAAAACGTGCCGTTGACCTCGATCGAGGTCAGATGCTCGCCGGCGTAAGATAGCTCGCGCGCGTGGGCCAAGCCCTTGGGGTAGAACACCCCGCGCCACGGCTCGTAGGTCCAGCCGCCAACGCCGGTGTAAATTTTCGTTAAGGTTTTCGTCATGATGAAGTCATAGTTGGAAAGTATACCATTCGCCAAGTGGTGATGGGACGCGTTTGTATTGCTCCATCGCCCGACGGCCACGATGAGATACAAGGCGACGGCGGATGTACCCGCGCCTTCTCATTTGTGGTCGTTTTCATTTGTGCGCCACCCGAAACCTGTAACCTTTCGTCATGGCCGGGCTTGTCCCGGCCATCCACGTCTTGCTTTGCCACAAAGACGTGGATGCCCGGCATAAAGCCGGGCATGACGGTGTTGACGCAGAAGGCCCGGGATTTCTCCCGGGCCTTTGTTGTTTTTGCGTTGTGCTGAGTTGAATGGACTAGAAGTCCATGCCGCCCATGCCGCCGCCGCCCATGCCGCCGGGCATACCGCCGCCGGCGGCACCCTTCTTCTGCGGGGCCTCCGCGACCATCGCCTCGGTGGTGATCAGCAGGCCGGCAACCGATGCCGCGCCTTGGATCGCGCTGCGCACGACCTTGGCCGGATCGATGACGCCCTTGCTCATCAGGTTGCCGTATTCGCCGGCCTGGGCGTCGTAGCCCCAGTTGTACTGATCCTTCTCGAGGATCTTGCCGACGATGACCGAGCCGTCTTCACCGGCGTTGGTCGCA
>JANMSZ010000350.1:0-7867 GCA_031389925.1 Hyphomicrobiales bacterium
CCCTACAAGAATGCGCCGATCCCGACGCGGCTGGTTTCGCTGCAGAAAACGGTCGACACCGCGGTCGAGAAGCTGCCGCACATGCAGCCGAGCTTCATCGCCTATCCGGGAACGGCCTTCACCAGCACCGCGCACTACGCCGTGTTCATGCGCGGCAATACGCCCGTGACGTCGCGGCTGTTGCAGCCGGTGCTGATCGATGGCGCCACCGGCGCCTTCACCGACACACGGACGTTGCCGTGGTACGTCACGACGCTGCTGCTGTCGCAGCCGCTGCACTTCGGCGACTACGGCGGCATGCCGCTCAAGATCATCTGGGCCGTGCTCGACGTCATCACCATCGTCGTGCTCGGCAGCGGCGTTTATCTCTGGGTGGTGCGCCGCAGAGCGGCTCGCCGTCTGGCGAAGGCGCCCGCGCAGGCCGCGAAAGCCGCCGCCTCGTGACCAAGCGCAAGGTTATCGCGGCCAGAACGCCGTGGCAGATCTTTGCGATGCCGCTGGTGCTCGGCGTGCTGAGTGCGATCGGGCTGGTCGCGGCGCTGGTCGGCGACGACCTGTTCTGGGACGGCATCGGCTGGGTCGGGCTCGGCATCCCTCTGCTCGTGACCGGCTGGTGCTTGTACCGGTCGAAGGCGGCGGGGGCCTGAAACAAAAACGGCGCCCGAAGGCGCCGTTTTGAATTCGGAAAGCTCCGTGCGCGCTTAGCGCATCAGGGCGCCGCTCGAGGCCATGCGCGGGCTGAACGGCGAGTCGCCTTGCTTGGGCGACAGCACGACCACGACGGTGCCGGTCTTGACCCGCTTGTACAGGTCGATGACGTCCTCGTTGGTCATGCGGATGCAGCCCGAGGAAATCGCCTGGCCGATATATTCCGGCTGGTTGGTGCCGTGAATGCGGTACAGCGTGTCCTTGTTGCCGTCGAACAGATACAGCGCGCGCGCACCCATCGGGTTCTGCGGGCCGGCGCCGACGAAGTCGGGCACGTCCATGCGCTTCTTGATATCGGCGGTCGGCGTCCAGGTCGGCCACTCGGTCAGCCGGCCGATTTTGGCCACGCCCGAGAAGGTGAGGGCTTCGTCGCCGACGGTCACGCCATAGCGGATCGCCTTGCCCTCGGGCAGCACGTAATAGAGATAGCGCGCGTCGGAATCGACCACGATCGTGCCGGGCAATTCCTTGCGGTGATAGCTGACGATGTGGCGGCGATAGGGCTCGGCGATCGTGACCTTCTCGTACGGCGCCGCCGCCAGCAATTTCTTGTCGCGAACCGACAAATTAGCTTCCGAGGCCGGCTCCATTGTGGACTGCATGCAGCCGCCCAGGACCAATCCGGCGCCGATCAGCACCGCCCACAAACCCCTGCCCGCCATCTGCTTCCTCTTTCCCGGTCGTCCGAATCGGCGCCCCGCAACAACGAATATTGAGACTGCAATTAACCGAAACGCTCCAGCGATAGCTACGTTTTCGGCTGTTCCCTATGCGGCTTCCTGTGGACCTGTGGCAGGAATGCCGCACCCGGCTTTAGGTGGTTCCCGGGGTCAGAAAGCCCCGGATTCCGCGACAAAATGCAGTCTATCGGCAAGCCGTTAAGAGATGGTTCACCATAGTCGCGGGTATACTGGTAAAATTGCATCAAATGCGATCGGCTTTCTCGAATCGCCACGATAGGACACCAATGCCCGCGCAATTTGGCCCCACTTAGCGACCAGATTCAGGCTCGAGGAAACCCCAAGGACGGATCGGAGAAATAGACGTGACAATGCAAGCGACCAAGGCGACTGAGAAGAACGAGACCAAGCAACAAGACACCCAGCGCCAGCAGACCAAGCTCGACAACCGCTACGGCAAGATCGGAATCTCGGCGGTCGCCGCCGCCGTTCGTTGCAAGGACGACCGGAAGACCGTTTCGCAATACCGGATTCCCTACGATCGCGATTAGGCGTTTGCGCGCCTAAGCGATCGAGCGGTTAGATCGTGCCGGCCGCAGCCAGACTTCTACGGGCAGCGGGCAGGCTCCCCGACACTCATGCTCAACATGACGACGCGCGCGGCTGTGCTTGAGCCGCGGCGCGGACCTGCGTGCGCGATTTAGGCTTGCGCGTTGCCGCGTGATGAGGTCATTGGGAGCGGGAACCTCAAGACACGGCGTGAGCACATGCTCTCTGTCTATATTCCACGCGGCACATCGCTTGAGCGGACGACAGTCGATTCCGGCGACGCACCGCCGGACGGCACGGTATGGATCGATCTGGTCTCGCCGACCGTGCAGGAAGACAAGCTGGTCGAGCATTTTCTCGGCATCGCGGTGCCGACCCGCGAGGAGATGCAGGAGATCGAGGTCTCCAGCCGTCTCTATGTCGAAAACGGCGGGCGCTATATGACGGCTACGCTGATGTGCCAGTCGGACACCGCGAACCCGAAGACCACGCCGGTCACCTTCATCCTGTCGAGCCACCGCCTGTGCACGGTGCGCTACGACGACCCGCGGCCCTTCGCCATCGTCGAGCACAAGCTGGCGCGCGCCTGCTCGCCCAAGATCTCGGGCGAGACCGTGCTGATGGATTTGCTCGACGCGGTGGTCGACCGTTCCGCCGACATTCTCGAGCGCATCGGCGCCGAGGTCGACCAACTCTCGCATTCGATCTTCGAGCCGGGCGAGGCGAAGGCGCCATCCTATAACGATGTGCTCAAGGCGCTCGGACGCACTGGCGACCTCACCTCCAAGGTGCGCGAGAGCCAGGTCTCGGTTGGCCGTCTGCTGTCGTTTCTGGCGCACGAAGCCGAGGTCATGAAATGGACCAAGGACATGCGCGCGCAATTGCAGTCGATGCAGCGCGACGTGGTCTCGCTCACCGATCACGCCAGTTATCTGTCCAACAAGATCACGTTCCTGCTCGACGCCATGCTCGGCGTCGTCAACATCCAGCAGAACGCCATCATCAAGATCTTCTCGATCGCGGCGGTGGTGTTCATGCCGCCGACCTTGGTGGCCTCGATCTACGGCATGAACTTCCATACCGGCATGATCGAGCTCGATTGGAAGTACGGCTACCCCTTCGCGCTGAGCCTGATCGTGCTCGCCGCCGTGGTGCCGATTCTGTTCTTCAAGTGGAAGAAGTGGCTGTAGGGCGCGTTCTTCAACCTAAAAAGCCCCGCAGACGCTGCGCTACTAATTTTGATGCGGTCTTGTCGAGCCTTCCCGCGCGACGTTCGATGCGCGCCGGATCGATGCATGCAATCTTTGCAGGACGCACCAGCGATGCCGCCGGCAGGCCGGCGCGATCAATGTCGGAGATCGCGACGTCGGTCGGCCAGTGCTCGTTCTCGGCACTGGTAATCATCGCCACCCAGATCAAACCATATGTCGCAAGTTTCGGCCCTGAGATAACGAGCGCAGGGCGGCGCTTCTCGGCGAGCCGGTCGGCATAGGGAAATGGAACGACAACGACGTCGAACGCAGAAAAGCGAGCGCGTTCAGAGGTTGCCATAAGCTTTTTCGTCGGCTTCGCCGGACCATTCGGCAAAGGACGCAAACGGATCGTCCGCATCGCCGGGCGCTTTGTCGATGAGGACGCCATCGTCCATGACACGATAGCGCAACGTATCGCCCGGTTTGATGCCGAGCTTCATCCGTACCGCGCGCGGCAACACGGTCTGACTTTTGACCGAAACTTTTGAAAATGAGGTCGGTTTAGCGGCGGTGTTCATTTGCCCCACTATATAACTTACCGCCTTACGGCTTACAATAAGGCTGGCAAACCATTCTTCTCTGCTCTTGACTATCATCCTATATGTTGACTATATTCCACTCGCTCGGCTCATTGAGGGCGTCTTCGCGAGACGTTTCGAGGATGGAGCCGCCTTAGTTGGGCCGATACCGGGTAAACCCGGCATCGGCAGTGCGGCGCCTGCGGGCGGGGACGAACGTACCCCCGCACCCGGGAGGCCTTGGGTCAGCGCAAACAAGTCTACGCAGTTTGCGCAAAGCGCAACTGCTATGCCGCTCCCACTACGGGGAGCTGCCTTAAATGGCTGCACGGGTGGCGGCGAAGGAGGCGAAAGCCTCCGGATGAGGGGGGACACAGTCCCTTGCCGCGCACACGGAAGTTACGGTCCCGGGGACAGAAAAGCCGCTAGTGGCGCGCCGAGAGGCGCCGCGCGTCGGCAACGATGCGCGCACATAAGGAATGGACGCGCCACTCGGTGCTCCATCCCCTCGATTTATTCGAGGGGCAAGGAAAAGGGACTACGGCCTACCCGGGGCCGCAAAGAATACGGGCGATCACGCACGTCCGCTGTTTGAAAATTGAATCGGAAGAGGACGCGCGCAACTCTCTCAGTTGTCATGCCCGGGCTTGACCCGGGCATCCGTGACTTAGTTGCGTCAGCGGAGGACTTACGTAGGTCTGCTTGCGATGCACCCGCTCATGGATTGCCGGGTCAAGCCCGGCAATGACAGCGGAGAGAACGAAGGCGAGGGCGCGAAGCCCTTAAACATGCTGCCCGCCGTTGATGTGAATCTCGGCGCCGTTCACATACGAACTCATCTCCGTGCATAGCACGTAGATGATCTTGGCCACTTCATCCGGCGTGCCGAGACGCTGCATCGGGATCTGCTCGACGATCTTCTCGGTGCCGGGCGACAAAATCGCGGTGTCGATCTCGCCCGGCGCAATCGCATTGACGCGAATGCCGAGCCGGCCGAAGTCGCTGGCCATCTCTCTCGTCAAAGACGCCAACGCGGCCTTAGAGGTCGCATAGGCAGCGCCGGCAAACGGATGCACATGCGAGCCGGCAATCGAGGTGACGTTCACCACCGAGCCCTTGGCGGCTTTGAGTTCATCGACCAGCCCGCGCGCCAGCATGATCGGCGCGAAGAAATTCACCTGGAACACCTGGTGCCAGACTTCGGTCGCGGTATCGAGCGAGCCGAGGCGCTTGCCGCCTTCGGCTTTCGGCGAGATCGCGGCGTTGTTCACCAGCGCATGCAGTTCGCCGCCAACGAGCCGGCGCTTGATCTCGGCGATCGCTTCGTTGGTGCTGCCTTCGTCGGCGAGATCGACCTGGATGTGATCTTCAGGACCAGCGCCCCACGGGCAATTTTCCGGGAACGCGTGACGCGAGCAGGTGATCACGCGCCAGCCGGCGGCCGAGAAGCGTTTGACCGTCGCATGGCCGATGCCGCGGCTGGCGCCGGTGAGCAGAAGCGTACGGACCGGTTGATTGGACTGCGAGTTCGGCATTTCCGTCCTTGGAATCGTTCTGGACTGCGCGCGCGTCGCGCCCGCGATGCTAGCTTAGTCGGTGGTGTTACGGATAGAGCCGCGTCTTGCTCCACGGCGCGGTGGGCGTGTCCCGCGTAAAGACGATGCGGTCGTGCAGGCGGAACGGCCGGTCGTGCCAGAACTCGAACGTTGTCGGCAGCAGGCGATAGCCCGACCATTGCGGCGGCCGCGGCACGGTGCCGAGCGCGTATTTGGCGGCGGTGAGCGCCACGGCTTTCTCGAAGGCGAGCCGGCTTTCCAGCGGCCGCGATTGCTTGCTCGCCCAGGCGCCGATCTGGGCCTGCTTCGGGCGGGTGGCGAAATAGGCGTCGGCCTCGGCGTCGGTGACGTGCTCGACGGCGCCGCGCAGCCGCACCTGGCGGTTCAGCGATTTCCAGTGAAACACCAGCGCCGCTTTGGCGTGGGCGCCCAACTCATGCCCTTTTTGGCTGTCTTTGTTGGTGTAGAAGACGAAGCCCTGCTCGTCGGCGCCCTTGAGCAGCACCATGCGGGCGTTCGGCATGCCGTCGGCGTCGACCGTCGCCAGCGTCATGGCGGTCGGATCGCGGGGTTCCGAGGCGGCGGCCTCCTTCAGCCATGCGGCAAATAGGCGAAATGGCTCGTCGGCCGCCGTGAAATCACCAGTCGTTAACCAATTTGGCTCTTGTATTGGTGCCGTATCGGACATTTTGGAGTGCTCGCGTGGTCGGTCTTAAGACCCGTCGTATTTATCCGGGCCTTTATAGGGGATATGGGGCTGTAAGCCTATGGCGCGGGGTTACCGCGGCCGCGGTGCTGACCCTCGCGCTCGGATGCGCCGGTTGCAGCCTCGGACAGCTCGACAACGTGTGGGGAGCGTCCGACAAATCCGATCGCACCGGTTCGATCACGCCGCCGCCGGGCGCCAAGCCTGCGAGCGAACTGCCGCCGGATTCCGATCTCGTCTTCACCAAGGCCGCGGTCAGCCAGGTGCTCAACCGCTCCGGTAACAGCGCCAGCGAGCCGTGGGAAAATCCGCGCTCAGGCGCGCGCGGCACGGTGACACCGATCACCTCGGCCTATACTCAGTCCGGCCAAACTTGCCGCGATTTCCTGGCGAGCTATGTCAACGGCAGCTCGCAATCTTGGCTACAGGGCGCCGCCTGCAAGCAGCAGAAGGGCGCCTGGGAAGTCCGCTCGATGAAGCCCTGGAAGCGGTCCTAAACTACGGTGCTCGCCCGCAGGGCGTAGACGCGTTGCATCCGGATGGATGGAACCCCACATTAAGGTCGAGTCGCTGGCGTCCGCCGGCAGGATTTTCACGGGAGTTCTAACGGATGCGCGACCCCTACGAAATTTTGGGGGTTTCCAAGGGTGCGAGCGAGGCGGAGATCAAGAGCGCCTATCGCAAGCTCGCCAAGAAGCTGCACCCCGACGCCAACAAGCACGACCCCAAGGCGGCCTCGCGCTTTTCCGAGCTCAACGCCGCCTATGAAATCGCGGGCGACAGCGACAAGCGCAAGGCGTTCGATCGCGGCGAGATCGACGCCGAGGGCAAGCCGCGCTTCCAGGGCGGCTTCGCCGGTCAACAGGGTGGCGCCGGCGGATTCAATCCGGGCGGCCCCGGTTTTGAAAGTTTCAGTTTCGGTTCGGACGGTTTCCAGCGCCGCGCGGGCGGCGGCGGTGCCGGCGGCGGCTTCGAGGATATTCTGCGCGGCATGTTCGGCAGCGGTGGCACGCGCGCGCGTCCGCAGTTCGAGCAGGAAGAATTCGGCGTCTCCGGCGCGGGCCAGGACCTGCAGGCCAGCCTGACCATCACGCTCGAGGAAGCCGCCAAGGGCACCAAAACCCGCGTGCATTTGCCGACCGGCAAGGACATCGAAGTCAAAATCCCGGCGGGCATTGCGAGCGGCCAAAACATCCGGCTCAAGGGGCAGGGCTATCCGGGCACGGGCCGCCCGGGTGACGCGATCATCACCATCAACATCGCGCCGCACCCGGTCTTCACTCCCGACGGCGTCGATCTGCGGCTCGATCTGCCGATCACGGTCTACGAGGCGGTGCTCGGCGGCAAAGTCCGCGTGCCGACGCTCGATGGCGCGGTCGAACTGGCGATCCCCCCGGGGACCGATTCAGGACGCACGTTCCGCCTCAAGGGCAAAGGCCTCAAATCCAAAACGGCAATCGGCGATCTGCTCGCTACCGCGCGCATCGTGCTGCCGGAAAAACCCGACGACGAGTTGAAGGCGCTGATGAAAAAGCTGCGCGACAGCAAGCCTTACGATCCAAGGCAGGATCTCGAGTAAAGCTTACGACTTCTTCGCGCCGCTCTTGTCGATCTGCTCGTACACCGACTTTGTGACGGTTTCGAGCTTGTCCCGGTTGGACGGGCCGCTGACGACATAGGCAACCTTGTCGTCCACCCAATAGAACGCCGCCGAGTTGGTACCCTCCTTGAAGCGGAGCGCGGTCTGCGGCGCCTCCGCCTTGGCGCAGTAGATGGTGAAGCGCTCGCCCGTCGGTCCCTCGTACATATAGAACGCCGCAGCGCCGGTCGGTCCCGGCAGAAGCCTGCCGCCGACCAGCTTCAAGCCGAGCGATTGCAGATCGGGCACGCGCAGTTC
>JANMSZ010000381.1:0-12152 GCA_031389925.1 Hyphomicrobiales bacterium
GTGCAGCGAGCCGGAGGCGACGCCGCCGATGAAGGCCCCGATGTTGCAGCCAAAGCCGATGCGCGCGCCCCACCCGCACAGCAGGCCGCCGATGACAGCCGCGAGGATCGATTTGAAAGGCGGCCACGCCGTCGCAGCGAATGGCTTGGTGGCCGCCGCCGCCGCCATGGCGCCGAACAGCATGCCGAAATCGGTGAGGCTCGAGGTGTCGGACAACACCGACTGGGTGAGCGCGTGCTTGGGCCCGGCCCATTGCCAGAACGGCGCGTTCGACAGATCGAAGCCCAAAGCCGTCGCGATCTTGGCGCCCCACAATGTGTAGCCGAAGGTGACGCTCCAGGGATGGCCGCCGGCGAAGAACACCGCGACGCAGAGCAGACCGATGGCGATGCCGCCGATGATGTAGTTGCGCGACGGCATGAAGTTCGCGCCTCGCCGCTTCGCAACGGCGACGATCAAGGCCGCGGCGAGCGCGATGCTCGCCAGCGTCGCCGCCAGCCCGCCCCAGGGGCCGAGATAATCCGACGCCAGCACCGGATCGACGCCGCCGAGCGCCAGGAACGACGGCAGCGACAGGCTACCCAATACGCTACCGATGACGAAGAATGCCAGCGTGAACAGCATGCGGCCGGAGCCGCCGCCGACGGTGTAGAGCGTGCCGGAGCCGCAGCCATTGGCGAGTTGCATGCCGATGCCAAACACGAAGGCGCCGATGATGAGCGACGGCCCGAGCGGGGCGATGGCGCCGCCGAAATTCGGCTTGAGCGCCGCCACCGGCACCACGACCAGCGCGCAGATCGCGATCACGATCAACCCGCCAAGCAGGCCGCCGGCTTCGCCTTTGGTGAGAAAGCGCCGCCACGACGCCGTGTAGGAAAATTCCGCCTTGAGGAAGGCGATGCCGAGGCCGAAGCCGCCAAGGATCAGCGCTGCCGACAAAGGCTGGCTGTCGAGCAGCACCAGCGTCACCAGGATCGCGGTGGCGCCGATGGCGAGACTAAGGAACAGCCGGTCAATGCCGATCGCGGCGCCTGCGCTCGGCGCCGCCACAGTCGCGGTGGACATGAAATCTCCTGAAACGCCCGGCTCTGGAACCCAGCGTTACGAGCCGAGACCGAGCTTCTTCTTCAGATCGTCCCACTTCGTGCGCGCGGACTCAACAGGCCGGCTTGCATTGCTGGTCCACTCTACCATCGAGCCGGCATAGAGCCGGGCGTTGGAGCGGCCGAGCAGCTCGTGCAGCACGAACCAGTCGGTCGCGGCCCAGTGGCCGGTGTTGCAGTAGGTCACCGCCGGACCGTTTGGCAGGTGCGCCGCGGCCGCGGCGAGTTCCGCCTTCGGCTTCAGACGATTGGTCTTGTCGTCATAGAACGCGGCGCTGTCGAGGTTGAGCGCACCGGGAATGTGACCATAGGCCTGCGAGGCCGGCGCCTTCTCTTTGCCGGTGTAGAACGAGACCGGCCGTGCATCGATCAAGGTCGCGCCGCCGGACGCTTCGAGTTTCTCGATGTCGCCGGCCAGCGCCAGGATGCTCTTGTCGATCGTGGCGGAAAAGATCGCCGGCGACGGCACGCGCGCCCCGGTGTCGAGCTTCAGACCCGCCGCCTTCCAGGCCGCGAGACCGCCGTCGAGGATCGAGACGTTGGCGATGCCGACATACTTCAACGTCCAGTAGGTGCGCGCCGCGGCGCCGAAATCCGACACGTGAACGCCGGCCGGCACGATGACGACGTGGCTGTCCTCGTCGATGCCGAGTTCGCCGATCAGCTTCTCGAGTTCCGCGGTGGTCGGCACCATGAAGGGCACGCCGTTGCGCTCAACGCGCCAGCCGCCTTTGTCGTAGTCGCTGTGCACGGCGCCCGGGATATGGCCCTTGGCAAAGCTCTCGGCCGTACTGCCGTCGATCGCCGAGCGGATGTCGAGCACCACGACTTTGCTGTCGGTGAGATGGCTGTTGAGCCACTGCGCGCTGACCAGCGGCTGCTTCTCGGCCGCGGCGGCCGGAGCGGCGATCAACAGGCCAAGCGCGAGGCCGGCGGCGAGCCCGCGCACGGTGCGGGCGATATCGGCAGCAAAAAAATTTCTCATGAAGGTCATTCCACACGAATTGCCGCTGCGGCGGCGTTAGATTGAGCTTGAAATAGAATATTTTTCTATATAAAGGTAGATGTAAGCCACAAATAAGAAAATCCTTCTAAATTATTGCAACTTATAGACTGCTTGTTCCAAGTTTCAAAGGAAAAGAGAATGGACGCCATCGACCGCAAGATCCTCGCCGTGGTCCAGGAAGACGCCTCGCTGTCGGTCGCCGAAATCGGCCAGCGCGTCGGGCTGTCGTCGACACCGTGCTGGAAGCGGCTGCAGCGGCTGGACGCCGACGGCGTGATCACGCGCCGGGTGGCGCTGATCAATCCGGAGAAAGTCGGGCTCGGCATCACCGTGTTCGTCTCGGTGGAGACCGGCGACCATTCACAGGAATGGCTGGCGAAGTTCGCCGAGACGGTCGGCGCGATGCCGGAGGTGATGGAGTTCTACCGCATGGCCGGCGACGTCGACTACATGCTGCGCGTCGTGGTGCACGACATGCCGGGCTACGACACGTTCTACAAGAAGCTGATCGCGACCGTGCCGTTGAAGAACGTGACGTCGCGCTTCGCGATGGAACGGATCAAATCGACGACGGCGCTGCCGATTCTGTAGTTATTGTTTTTGCGCGTGATCTTGTCCGAAAACCGGTTCCCACTTTTCGGGATCACGCGCTAGATCAGCTGCAAGCCGTGGTGCCGTAAGTCGGCGCCGAGATGCGCGGCGACATGTACATCTTGTCCGACAGCGTCAGCGTGCCGGTAATGTTATGGCCGATGATCGGCGTATAGGCGTACGACGCTTCGGAGAGGATCAAATACGAATTGGCCACCGCCAGCGCGGACGGAACGGTCGTGCTGCCGCTGCTGGCCGTGCCGCCGCGGGTCGCGCTCCATTTCACCGAGGCGGATTTGTTCGCATCGATTTTAATGCACGTGACCGTCAATTGGAGCTTGGTGGCCGAATAAGGCGCGATGATCGCGCTCGAGGCGTCGAAGATGTTGGTCATGTCGGAGGAACTGATGGTGGTCACCTGCGCCGTCAGGTTGGCGAGCGCCGCGGAAATCAGGCTGACCTTGCGATCGGTGCCGACGCCATCGGCAATTTCGGCGCAACCGAAATAGAGCCCGATCATCACCGGCGCCACCAGCGCAAATTCGACGGCGGAGACGCCGCGGCAATCGCGGGCTGCCCGAACGATCCGTCCAAGCGTTGAAATTTTCAGCATGTTCCGGCAGGTCCGTAAGGTTCGTTGCGGAAGACCGAGGTCGCGACGAGAAGACGTTTGTTGCCGCTCAGATTGGACAAAGCGGTGTTGTACATCGAGACGAAGATCGGCCACTGGTAGTACAGCGTCACGACGACGATGCAGCCCGGACCGCCGGGGGTGTAGGCGGTCGTGGTGTTGAGCACGCCGTTGCTCACCGGCGGTGTATAGTTGTAGTTGGAAAAGCTGGCGTAGGTCTTGACGTCGACCGTCATGCCGTTGGCGCAATCGAACAGACCGTAGACGCGCGCGCACACCGCGTTCTTGAAGTCGCCTTGCGTGTAGTTCGCGGTCTGCGCCTGGCCGGTCATGACCAGCCGGGCCGCCTCGGCCGCGGTAGCTTCCAGCGTCTGGTTGGCGAAGAACACAACGGCGGTTTCGATGATCGCAAAAAGCAGCGCCAGGAACGGCGCCGCGACAAGCGCGAATTCGACCGCGGCGGCGCCGTCCTGCTGGCGCACGAACCGACGCGCAATACGCGCCGGCAGCAGCCGGCAGATCAGAGCGGCAAAGTTATTGCGCGTTGCATTAGCCATGGCGAACGGTTCACGATTAAACTGTGGCAGGAGATTACCAGAGCGGCGTTTTTAAATTCTTGCGCACATTGCCTCGAAGCAAGGCGACGGCGTTAAGCAATCGCTAACCTTTCCGGGCGGCGCGCTATTTCGCCGCCGGCGTCTGCGCCTGGCTGTTGCGCGCGCCGGACTGCGCCATCGTCTCGCTGAAGTACTTCGCGTTGTCGCCGAGGGTGATGCGCGGCGCGCATTCCGGCGTGCAGCTATAGGATTCGCGGTCGACACCCCGGTAGACCACCACCAGATCGCCATTGGGCGGGCCCATGACCTGCACCGTGGTGTCCATGATGATCTTGCCGGCACGGTCGAGCGCCAGCAGATTGGTGGAGCCGAAGCTCTTGCCGGTCACCACCAGAATGCCGCCGCTTTGCAGCGAGGCGTCGGCGATCAACGGATTTCCGATCACGATGGTGGCCACCTTGTCCGGCAGCCTCATGATGTGCGCCTGGTCGACATTGACGGTGAAGGGTGCCGCCGAAGCGGCGGGTGCGGCCAGCATGGCAAACAGCGCCACGGCCGATGCAACGACCAGTCGCCTGCGACACCCGAACACGGCCGACATTGAACTCTCCAACGCTACAAATACGCTACTGATACGAACGAAGGCCCGCCCTAACACGGACGGGATACTGCCAGCCGAGTTGACTGCAAATTGGTGAACGAAGTGC
Source organism: Hyphomicrobiales bacterium (assembly GCA_031389925.1). GTDB lineage: Bacteria > Pseudomonadota > Alphaproteobacteria > Rhizobiales > Xanthobacteraceae > Pseudolabrys. Next base: position 4,596 of record JANMSZ010000381.1, read on the forward strand.
AAAGGGCGCGGGACGCCCTGACCGGCAATCAGACCGGCAATTAGACCGGTTTGGAGCTCTGCTTGCCGCGATGCCGCCGGGCGCGCCATTCGTCGATCAGATGCCGGAACGGGTACATCATCTGGGCGCCGAAGCCGGCCGGGAAATGCATATCGTCGATGCCATAGGCGTCCGGCATCTCGTTCTTCGGCATATAGAAGGTGCCGAACATCAAATCCCACACCGGAAACGTGCCGGCGAAATTGCTCGAGCCGCCGCGGTCGGCCGCGGTGTGGTGCCAGCGGTGAAATACCGGGCTGGCCAACACGTATTTGAACGGCCCGAATGTCCAATTCAGATTGGCGTGCACCATCGCCGAGGTGGCGGTGACGAAAGGCCCGACCCACAGCATGACGTTGGGTGAAATGCCAGCGAGCAGCAAAGCAACATCGACCAGCACGGTGCCGAGGAAGATATTGATCGGATGAAACCGCGCCGCCGAGATCCAGTCGAGATCTTCGGAGGAATGGTGGATGGCGTGGTACTTCCAAAGATCGGGGCGATGGAAGGCGCGATGCGTCCAATACGTCAGGAAATCCGACACCACGATGAAGATCGCCGCCTGCGCCCATAGCGGCAGCGCGGCGAGCGGGCCGAAGCCGTCATCGTAGAAGGCGTTCAGCGCCTCGGCGCCGTGAATGTTGAACAGTAGCGCCGCGCCCGCCACCATCAGGCCGATGCGCACGAAGCGCGCCAGCATCGGGATCAGAAACCAATACAGAATGTCGGTGACGATCTCGCGCTTGCGCCACCATGGATTGCCAGGATTGCAGGCCGACCAGTGCGTCAGAACGGCAAAGCCGATGCCGAAGGCGATCGTGATCGGCACGAGCTTGAGCATCGTGTGGCCGGCGACCACAAACACGGCAAGAAATTCGTTGAACATGTATCCCGCCTGCAATGAAAACGGACGATCCGGTATCGGCTTTGCCCGTTAAGATGCCGTGAATCCGAACGCATCCGCATCGTCGCAGCCGGCCGCGGCCAGAGCTGCGAGCCAAAGAATGGAACCGGCGCCAGTATTGCGGCGGGCGACGATAGCAGTCGTTACAATGGCATCTTTGGTATTTACTGAAAATTGCATCGGCCGGGCTATGTATTCGTTTGAATAGTATGAGATATATTGAGTATAGAAATCAGTAACGATTTATTAACCCTGCTATTATTGAAGTAATAGCCTGTTAACTACGAATTATATACCACAGTTTACCCATGGTTTCTTCGATCACATTAACCGCCATGCAAGACCTGCCCGCTAGGTTGCGGCATGGTTCTTGGGAGCGGGAGTCAATCCCGTCCCCTGGATCAGCTCAGACAGCCTCGTGTGGATCAAGGAGCTACCAATGAAAAATCTCTTCGTGCGTTTCGTGAAGGACAACTCCGGCGCCACGGCCATCGAATATGGCCTGATTGCTGCCGGCATCTCGGTCGCGATCATCGCGGTCGTGAACGGCCTCGGCACCTCGCTGAACGCGAAGTTCCAGAGCATCTCGACCCAGCTTAAGTAAACGGGTCTTGTACCTCGTTACAAAGGCTCCGGCCATTTGCCGGAGCCTTTTGCTTTTGTTCTCGTCGCCGGTGATTTGCAGTCCTTAACCGGCGCTAAAGACGTCAGGCGCTAAACCCAACGGCAAGCTTGCGGTGCGAGGTCTACGGACAGCCCGCGCTTCGTGCGCCCAGGGACTTATCGGATGATGCTGACCGACGGTATCAGGCTTCTGCTGTTTCCGGCGCTGATGGCCTTTGCCGCCTCGAGCGATCTCTTCACGATGACGATCTCGAACCGGCTGTCGCTGGCGCTGGCCGGCGGCTTCTTCGTGCTGACGATCGTCACCGGCATGAGCCTGCATGACATCGCCATGCACCTGGCCGCGGGCGCGCTGGTGCTGGCGGTTTCGTTCGGATTCTTCTCGCAAGGCTGGATCGGCGGCGGCGACGCCAAGCTGGCCGCGGCAACCGCGCTTTGGTTCGGCTTCGATCATCTGCTCGACTATCTGGTCTACGCCTCGCTGTTCGGCGGCGTATTGACTGTCGTGCTGATCCAGTTTCGCAAACTGCCATTGCCGGGCGCCCTCGCCCGCCAGCCCTGGATCATGCGGCTGCATGAAGAAGGCGGCGGCATTCCCTACGGCATCGCGTTGGCGGCCGCGGCGCTCGTCGTCTATCCCAAGACCGGATGGATGCCCGCGTTCGGCATCTGACGTCGTTCACAGCGCCAATTTTAAAACTATTACCGCCCGCATTTTCGGAAAAGCAGCACGCGTTACGCCAATCGCGGCGCAAGAAAATATTAACTCGATTTAGATACGGCTGCTTAACCATACCTTGACCTTTAGCTGATGAAATCCGTGTAAGCGGTCGCCATGGCCGCCATGTGCTTTAGGCGGCCGGTACGGCCGCTCGTTTTGGTGAGAGTGAGCGTATGAAAGCCGCGCGCGTCGTAGTTCTGACGGTCGCCATCGCTGCGGGTGGAGTTGCCGCGATGCTGGCGGGCCGGTCGGACAAGCCTCCGGAGGTCAAGCCGGAGGTCGTCCAGGTCGAGACCGTCGACGTCCTGGTCGCCAAGGGCGACATTCCGATGGGCACGGCGCTGTCGCCCGGCGACGTGCAATGGCAGACGTGGCCGGCCAGCGCATCCAGCGGCAATTTCATTCGCAAGAACGACCGGCCGCAAGCCGTCGAGAATCTTTCCGGCTGGATCGCACGCGTGCCTTTCGTCGCCGGCGAACCCATTCGTGAAGCCAAACTGGTCAACGCCAAGGGCTCCGGCTTCATGGCCGCGATCCTGCCGACCGGCATGCGCGCCGTGTCGACGCAAATTTCGCCGGAAACCGGCGCCGGCGGCTTCATCCTGCCGAACGATCGCGTCGACGTCATTCTGACGCGCCGCGACAGCAACGCCGACAAGACCGGCGGCGGTGCCGAAGCCCGCACCAGCGAAACCGTTCTCTCCAATATCCGCGTTCTGGCGATCGACCAGAACATCGAGGAAAAGGGCGGCCAGAAGGTCGTCGTCGGCAAGACCGCGACGCTCGAGCTCACTCCGGGCCAGGCTGAAACGCTGGTGCTGTCGCAACAGATCGGCCAGCTGTCGCTATCGCTGCGCAGCGTTACCGACGCTTCGAAATCCGAAGTGCCCGACGACGCGTCGAGCAAGAAAAACACCGTCAACGTCATCCGCTTCGGCGTGAGCACGCAACAGACACCGAAATGAATGGGTTTGGGGACCTGAGGCATATGGCGGGACATTTCGCGATAAAGACGTTGACGCGCACCGCGTCGCTGGCGGCGCTACTCGCGGGCGCCGTGCTTGTTCCCAGCTTGGCGCCGATGGGCGCCACGCAGGCCGCCGACTCGCGCGTTCAGGTCATTCAAGTCGCGGCCAGCGAGGCGACGTCGCGGTTCATCCCGCTCGGCATCGGCAAGTCGGTGGCGATCGATCTGCCGGCCGATATCAAGGACGTTCTGGTCGCCGATCCCAAGATCGCCAATGCGGTGATCCGCTCGTCGCGGCGCGTGTACATGATCGGCGTCGCGATCGGACAGACCAACATCTTTTTCTTCGACGCCAACGGCAAACAGATCGCCGGCTTCGATATCGCCGTCACGCGCGACCTCAACGGCGTGCGCGCCGCGCTCAAGCAGAGCATGCCCGATTCCGACATTCGCATCGAAGGTGTCGGCGCCGACGGCATCATGTTGTCCGGTAGCGCCGCCAGCGGCGCGGAATCGCAGCAAGCCTTCGACATCGCCTCGCGCCTGGTCGGCGACGGCACCAAGGTCGTCAACGGCATCGCCGTGCGCGGGCGCGACCAGGTCATGCTCAAGGTCACGGTCGCCGAAGTGCGCCGCGACATCATCAAACAGCTGGGCGTCGACCTTTCCGGCAGCTTCAACTACGGCGCGGCCGTGGTGAACCTCAACACCCAGAACCCGTTCACCGCCACCGGCCAGACGCTGAGCAACACCAGTTTCGGCGGCACCTGGAAGAATATCAGTGCGACGCTACGCGCTATGGATCGCGCCGGTGTGCTGCGCACATTGGCCGAGCCGAATTTGACGGCGATTTCGGGCGAGACGGCGACCTTCGTCGCCGGCGGCGAATTCCCGATCCCGAACGGCCTGTCGTGCGACACCACCAAGTCGCCGCCGGTCTGCCAAGCGCAAGTCGACTTCAAGAAATTCGGCGTCAGCCTGGTGTTCACGCCGGTGGTGCTGTCGGAAGGCCGTATCAGCCTCAAGGTCATGACCGAAGTGTCGGACCTGTCGACGGACAATGCGTTGACCCTGGCGGTGCCCGGCTCAACTCAGACCTTGACGATCCCCTCGATCAGCACACGCCGCGCCGACACCACGGTCGAAATTCCGTCGGGCGGATCGCTGGCTTTGGCCGGCATGATCCAGGAGCAGACCAAGCAGCAGATCAACGGCGTGCCCGGCCTGATGCAATTGCCGATCCTCGGCTCGCTGTTCAAGAGCCGCGACTACAAGAACAACCAGACCGAACTGATGGTCATCGTGACGCCCTACGTGGTGCGCGCGGTGGCGCAGAAGCAGTTGTCTCGTCCCGACGATGGCTTTGCCGATCCTTCCGATCCGCAGACCGCTTTGCTGGGACGGCTTAATCGCATCTACGGCACCGCAGGTCAGCCCGAAGCCCCGACCGAGCAGCGCGCCAACTACCGCGGCAAATACGGATTCATTCTCGATTGAGCGGGATCAGGAGACGATTGATGACAGAACTCCACACGGCGGTCGTCCGGCGCGGCGCCCAAGCGGCGTTGCGATTGCTGGCGGCCGGCGGTCTCGCAGCGATCTTGGCCGGTTGCCAGCAGCGCCACATGGCGCAGGCGGAATATCCGACCGACTACCGCGTCCGCCATCCGATCACGCTGAAGGAAGGCGACCGCACCGTCGAGGTCTTCGTCGGACGCAACCGTGGCGGCTTATCGCCGACGCAACGCGCCGACGTGCTGGCCTTCGCGCAGCTGTGGCGGCGCGAAGCCACCAGCGGCATCATCGTCGAGGTCCCGACCGGTGGATCGACCGGACAGGCTGCGGCCGACTCGATGCGTGAAGTCCATTCGATCTTCGCCGCATCCGGCGTGCAGCGCCACGCCGTCTACGTGCGCAACTATCGCCCGGCCGACACCGCGCTCGCCAGCATCAAGATCAACTATTCGAAGATGACCGCGACCGCCGGTCCTTGCGGGCAATGGCCGGCCAATCTCGGCCCCGGTCAAGACGCCAGCTATATGGAAAACCGGCCGTACTGGAACCTCGGCTGCGCCAGCCAGCGCAATCTCGCCGCCATGGTCGACAACCCGGCCGATCTGGTTCAGCCGCGCGGCGAAGGTCCGATCTACACCGCCCGCCGCACCGTCGCGGTCGACAAATTCCGCAAGGGCGACAACCCGTCCGGCACTTACGCGCCGGCCTACAACACCGGCAAAATCAGCGATCTCGGCAAATGATCAAGCACGCACAGCAAGTCGCAGTCGCCGAACCGGAACCGATGGCGCAGGCCGCGGCCGCCGAGGCTGCCGACGAACATATCGCGCCGGCGCCGCGCGTATCGGTGCAGGCCTTTTGCGAGACGGTGGAAACCGCCGCCGCGGTCCAGGCGGCCGGCGAAGACCGCCGGCTGGCCAAGGCGCATGTCAAAATCCAGATGGGCGGCGCCACAGCGGCCGTCGAAGCATACCGCTCGTCGCCAACGCCGAATGTCATCTTTATCGAGGCCGAAGCACGCGGCGACGACATCCTCAACAAGCTCGATCAGCTTGCCGAAGTCTGCGACGCCGGCACGCGGGTGGTCGTGGTCGGCCGCGTCAACGACGTCACGCTCTATCGCGAGCTGACCAAGCGCGGCGTCAGCGACTACCTGATCGCGCCGATCGGCACCATCGACGTCGTGCGTTCGATCTGCGGTCTTTTCACCGCGCCGGACGCCAAGGCCGTCGGCCGCATCATCGCGGTCGTCGGCGCCAAAGGCGGCGTCGGCGCCTCTACCATCGCGCATAACGTCGCCTGGGCCATCGCCCGCGACCTGTCGCTGGATTCGGTCGTCACCGACCTCGATCTCGCCTTCGGCACCGCCGGTCTCGACTACAATCAGGACCCGCCGCAGGGCATCGCCGACGCGGTGTTCTCGCCCGACCGTATAGACACCGCCTTTGTCGACCGCCTGTTGTCGAAGTGCACCGACCACCTGAGCCTGCTGGCGGCGCCGGCGACGCTCGATCGCGTCTACGACTTCGGCGCCGAGGCTTTCGACTCGATCCTCGATTCGCTGCGCAGCTCGATCCCCTGCGTCGTGCTCGACGTGCCGCATATCTGGTCCGGCTGGACCCGGCGGCTGCTGATCAGCGCCGACGAGATTCTCGTGGTTGCCGGTCCAGACCTCGCCAATCTGCGCAATGCCAAAAATCTCGTCGATCTGCTGCGCGCCGCGCGGCCGAACGATCATCGTCCATACTACTGCCTGAACCAGGTCGGCGTGCCGAAGCGGCCGGAAATCACGCCGGCGGACTTCGCCAAGGCGCTGGAAGACCAGCCGCTGGTGGTGATCCCGTTCGAGCCGCAATTGTTCGGCACCGCCGCCAATAACGGCCAGATGATCGCCGAAGTGTCGAAGAGCCATAAGAGCGCGGAGATGTTCCTGCAACTGGCGCAGGTGCTCACCGGCCGCGCCGAAGCCAAACGTTCTCGCGGCGGCCTGCTGTCGCCGCTGCTCGCCATGATGAAGCGCAAGGGCTGAGAGTTAAAAGGGCTGACAGCTAAAAGACTAAGTAAGAGAGGCGTATCTCGTGTTTGGTAAGCGTAGCGGAACTTCAGAAGCGCGCGTCATGGAGCCGGCAGCGGCGCCATTGTCGCCGGCGGCCGCGCCTGCCAAGGCCGCGCCGAAGGAACAGGCTCTCACCCCGTTTCCCTCCGACGGCCTCGGCGCGCCCTTGGTGTCGGCGCCGCCGCCGACCCGTGTCGCCTCGCCCATCAATAATATCCCGACGTCGGTCGATAGCCGCCGCTCGGAGAGCTATTACGAAACCAAAGGCACGATCTTCGGCGCCTTGATCGAGGCGATCGACCTTGCGCAACTGGCGCGGCTCGACGCCGATTCCGCGCGCGAGGAAATCCGCGACATCGTCAACGACATCATCGCGATCAAGAATTTCGCGATGACGATCTCCGAGCAGGAAGAACTGCTCGAGGATATCTGCAACGACGTGCTGGGCTACGGCCCGCTGGAGCCGCTGCTCGCCCGCGACGACATTGCCGACATCATGGTCAATGGCGCGCACCGGGTGTTCATCGAAGTCGGCGGCAAGGTGCAGCTGACCAATGTGCGCTTCCGCGACAATCTTCAGCTGATGAATATCTGCCAGCGGATCGTCAGCCAGGTCGGCCGCCGCGTCGATGAGAGCTCGCCGATCTGCGACGCCCGCCTGCCCGATGGCTCCCGCGTCAACGTCATCGCCCCCCCTCTGGCGCTGGATGGTCCCACCCTGACCATCCGGA
>JANMSZ010000437.1:0-2237 GCA_031389925.1 Hyphomicrobiales bacterium
CGCCGACGGTGTTCACCGAACTGCCGCGCCTTCTGGAACGCGCCGGGCCAGGGACCGACAAGGGCACCATCACCGGCATCTTCGCGGTTAAGCGCCGGCAGATAAGCGGGATCGGCGGCGCGCGGCATGGTGCGCGAAATCGACTTGAGGATGTTGATCGCCGGGAAGCGGCCGCGCTCGGCAATGGCCCGTTCCATGACAATGTGGCCGTCGAGGATGCCGCGCACCGCGTCGGCCACCGGCTCATTGTGGTCGTCGCCGTCGACCAGCACCGTGAAGATGCCGGTGATGGTGCCCTTGTCGGTCCCTGGCCCGGCGCGTTCCAGAAGGCGCGGCAGTTCGGTGAACACCGTCGGCGTATAGCCCTTGGCGGTCGGCGGCTCGCCGGCCGACAACCCGATCTCGCGCTGCGCCATGGCAAAGCGCGTTACCGAATCCATCAGCACCAGCACGTCCTGGCCGACGTCGCGGAAGTATTCGGCAATGGCCAGAGTCAGATAGGCAGCCTGGCGGCGCATCAGCGCCGGCTCGTCCGAGGTCGATACCACGACCACCGAACGCGCCAGACCGGCGGCGCCGAGGTCGTCCTGGATGAATTCCTGCACCTCGCGGCCGCGTTCGCCGACCAGGCCAATAACCGACACGTCGGCGGCGACGTTGCGCGCCAGCATCGACAGCAGCACCGACTTGCCGACGCCCGAGCCGGCGAAGATGCCCATGCGCTGGCCGCGGCAGACCGTGAGAAACGTATTGAGCGCGCGCACGCCGAGATCGAGCGGCTCGCCGACCCGCATGCGGGCATGCGCCGGCGGCGGCGACGAACGATAGGAGTATGGCGCAGGGCCGGATGGCAGCGGCCCCTGCCCGTCGATCGGCTCGCCCATGGCGTTGACGACGCGGCCGAGCCAGCGCTCCGACGGCCGCACGCTGCCTGCGGCAGAAGCCACCACGGCGCGGCAACCGCGCCGCACGCCTTCCAGCGCCGCGAATGGCATGGCCAGCGCGTGGCCGTGGGCAAAGCCGACGACTTCGCAGGGGATCGGCCGGCCGGCGGCGGTTTCGATGGTCAGCCTCGCGCCGACCGACATGGCGTGGATGGGTCCGGCGATCTCGACCATGAGCCCGCGAACGCCGACCACGCGGCCGTAGATCTCAACGCCGTCGATATCGACGATCTGTTCGGCGAGGGCCTTCAAGCGATCAAGCCCGCAAAATCAGCATGGAAAAAACGTAAACTCGCCCTTAGGCTTACCGGTGTAATGCCGATATTAACTTGGTGTTTACCCGGGTCGTTAATCATTGGGTCATCGTCCAAGGGACTACGGCACACGAATCGCCCGGCCAGGACGGAAGGGCGAAACACAGGAGTCGGTTACTTCCGACTCTTAAACTAGGGCATGAACCGGAACGTGGCTAAAAAACCACTCTCTCGCAACATCTTACGGCGATTCGGCTTGCATTCGCCAGCGAATGCTTGCAAGGGAGAATCAGGTTTTGTTAACCATGTCCGAATAGTGTCGAATCGGTTTGTCCCACCGCGTTTTTTCACACTCGCCGCCTTTGCGGCGCTGACCTTAAGCCCGGCTGCGGCGAGATAGGGGACTGGCATGCGCGTTCTACTTATTGAAGACGATAGCGCGACGGCTCAATCGATAGAGCTGATGCTCAAATCGGAGAGCTTCAACGTCTACACCACCGACCTCGGTGAAGAAGGCGTCGACCTCGGCAAACTCTACGACTACGACATCATCCTGCTGGACCTGAACCTGCCCGACATGTCGGGTTTCGAGGTTCTGCGCTCCCTCCGCGTCTCCAAGGTGAAGACGCCGATCCTGATCCTCTCCGGCCTCGCCGGCATCGAGGACAAGGTCAAGGGCTTAGGCTTTGGCGCCGACGACTACATGACCAAGCCTTTCCACAAAGACGAATTGATCGCGCGCATCCACGCGATCGTGCGCCGCTCCAAGGGCCACGCCCAGTCGGTCATCAACACCGGCGATCTCGTCGTCAACCTCGACACCAAGACGGTCGAAGTCGGCGGCCAGCGCGTCCACCTGACGGGCAAAGAATACCAGATGCTCGAGTTGCTCTCGCTCCGCAAAGGCACCACGCTCACCAAGGAGATGTTCCTCAATCATCTCTACGGCGGCATGGACGAGCCGGAGCTCAAGATCATCGACGTCTTCATCTGCAAGCTGCGCAAGAAGCTCGCCAACGCCTCCTCGGGCAAGAACTAC
>JANMSZ010000438.1:0-6534 GCA_031389925.1 Hyphomicrobiales bacterium
TCGACCATCAGCCAGGTCGCATTCGGCTTGAGGCCGGCCTGCTCGAGCAAAAGCTTCAGCGGCACGCCGGTATATTGCACGCAATGCACCATGCCGTGGGTGTATTGGCAGCCATTGAGCTGGGCGCCGCGCCACTCCATGCCGGAATTGGCGGCGCATTCGAGGAAGTGGACGCGGTTGACGCGCGGCAGGCGCTTGAGGTCTTCGAGCGTGAAGATCAGCGGCTTATTCACGAGCCCATGCAGAATAAGCCGGTAATCGTTGGGATCAATCTCCGCTATTCCGGAATGATGCCGCTCGAAGCACAGGCCGTTCGGCGTGATGATGCCGTCGAGTTCATGCAGCGGCGTGAAGCTGACCGAGGACTCGCGGCTGGCGGTGAGCCACGACACGTCGCGGCGGATGACGTCCTTCTCGAATTTCGACGGTGTGCCGTAAGGCCTCGCGACGACGCCATCGCCGAGTTGCTTGGTCCAGCCGGCAACGTTGGGCGGCAGGTTCTTTTCATTCGCCGCCAAGGCAGGCGGCGTCGCCGCGCCGGCAACAAGTCCGGCAGCGCCGGCCAGGAAACGGCGGCGCGAGGCGCGCGTCGCGGCCTGTTTGGGGTCGTCGGTCGGCTCGGTCATCGGCTACTGCCCTTTAGCGTTCCTTGCGGATCGCTACGCCCGTGCATATCACATTCTGGTTTATGAATGTAATGCCTGATGTCGCTTAAACACCAGAAATTTTGACGCTGCTGTTGGGCGCGATACGCACGGTCTTTTCGGCCGCGACGTAGCGCTCGACCAGATCCCACACCGGCGGACCTTCGGTCCCCTCGTTGACGGACGCCCAGCCGGCCACGGTGTATTCGCGGGCCGGATCGATGGGCTTGCCGGTCTTGAGGTGCGTCATCGCCGAAATGCGCTGGCCCGCCGGCTTTGACACGTCGATCGAGTAGCCAAGCCCGCCGCAGCGCACCATATCGCCGCCCTGCTGGTAGTACGGGTCCGGGTTGAACAGATTGTCGGCCACGTCTTCGAGCACGTCCTTGAGCCGCGCGCCGGTCATCGGCAGGCGATAGACCTGCGGATAGGTGATCGCGGTGGCGTTGTGGATATCTTCCATGGTGATGGCTGAGCCGGGCAACACGCTGGTGCCCCAGCGGAAGCCGGGCGACAGCACGATCTCGGCGTCGCGCTCCTTGAGCAGCGCCGCGCAGATCAGGTCGTCGAAGGTGCCGTTGAAATTGCCGCGGCGGTACAGCAGCGAATCCGCCTGCCCGACCACCCGCGCCAACTCCTTGGCATAAGGCGCCCGCGCCTTGGTAATGGCCGCCGTCATATCCTTATCCGGGGCAATCGCATCGGCGAACAATGGAATGAGTTTGTAGCGGAAGCCTTTGACCGCACCGTTCTGCACGTCGAGATCGAGCCTCGAGACGAATTTGCCATGGCTGCCGGAGGCAACGAGCAGCGTCTTGCCGACCGTCACCGCCTCGGGCAGCGCATCGTGGGTGTGGCCCGTCAGAATGACATCGATGCCGGCGACGCGGGACGCCAGCTTGCGGTCGACGTCAAAGCCGTTGTGCGACAGCAGCACCACGAGCTGGGCGCCGGCCTTGCGCGCTTTGTCGACCTGGGCGCGGACATCCTCCTCGCGGATACCGAAGGACCATTTCGGCATCAGCCAGCGCGGATTGGCGACCGGCGTATAGGGAAAGGCCTGGCCGAGCACCGCGACCTTGACGCCGCCGCGCGTAAACATCTTCATCGGCTCGAAGGCCGGCTCGTTCCATTCCGTGTCGCGGATGTTGAGCGCGAGGAACGGAAAGCCGAGCCCCTTGATCAGTTCGTTGACCCGCGCCTCGCCATAGGTGAACTCCCAATGCCCGGTCATGGCGTCGGGCTTGAGCAACGCCATGCAGTCGACCATGTCCTGGCCCTTGCTGGCGTTGGCGCCAAGCGAGCCCTGCCAAGTATCACCGCCATCCAGCAGCAGCACTCTGTCGCCGCGCTCGGCGCGCACTTTTTTGACGACGGTGGCGAGGCGGTCGAGGCCGCCGATCTTGCCGTAGCTTTTCGCCAGCGCCGAGAAATCCTCAGACGTCATGGCGTAAGCCGCCGCCGATTTGGCCGGGATGCCGAAACGCTTGAGGAAATCCGTGCCGGAAAGATGCGGCGGCTGCCCCCTCGCCTCGCCGACGCCAAGATTGACCGACGGCTCGCGGAAATAGACCGGCATCAACTGGCCGTGGATGTCAGCGACGTGCAGCAGCGTGACGTTGCCGAGCGCGTCAAACTTCAACAGCTCGTCTTGTGTCAGCCGTTGCTGGGCGAAGGCGCGCGACAAGCCGCCGCCTGCCGTCAGCGCCGCGGTGGCGGCGCCGACTTGCAGCATTTCGCGGCGGGTAATCATGACTTCAAATCATCGCGCATGATCTTATCCGAAAATCGGTTCCCACTTTTCGGGATCATGCGCGATCAGTGCCTGATGCCCGGCACGCTCAGCGTCAGACCCTGATTCTGGGTCATGAGGTAGAGTTCCAGGTCACCGTATTCCTTGGCGTCCGGCGGCAGTTCGTCGGCGCGGATATTGACCTGGCACCACTGGAAGCGCTGACGGATGTCCCAGATCGTCTGCAGGCTGGTGCGCCAAGTCGGGAAGTGGTCGGCCTGCCCCTTTGGTTCGCCCAGCCACTGACCGCGAATCCACTTGTTGGCGGAGATGCCGTGGCAGTCGGTGCAGGCGAAGTTGAGCTGGCCCAGCTTGCGCGCGCTGAGCACCTTGCCGCGCTCGATCGCCGCTTTCGACTCCGCGCTCGTCGTGTCGACCTGGATCGGCTCGCCGTTGGCGAGGTAATGCAGATAGACCGACATGGCGCGGTTGTTGTCGGTTTCCATCAGCCAATCGGCGCCGGTGGTGGCCTTGGTGTGGCGCGTGACGAATTCCTCCACGCCCAGCACTTTATTGAGCCGCGGCTCCCATTTCGGCATCGACGCCGCCCAGGTCTTGAACGTCACTTTCGGATCGCTGTGGCAGGTATTGCAGGAGAAACCCGACGACGACTTCTCTTTCCAAAGCTCCTGCGCGCGGTCGACCGCCCACATGCCGGGATTTTCAATCGGGTCGAGATTGTCGCGCTTCTCGACCGGCGGCGAACGCTTTGACGGATCGTCAAGCACGGCCTTGAACGGCGCCGGCGATTTCAGCGTCTTGAGGAAGGCGACGACGTCCTTGATCTCGTCGTCGTTGAGCAGACCATGGCTGCCCCAGGGCGGCATCACCGTCTCCGGATTGTAAACGCGGCCGTCATAGACGTAGTTGAACAGCCACTCGTCTTCGCGGCCGGCATTGCCAATTTCCGACAGATCGGGACCGACATTGCCCGGCAGATTGGCGCCACCGGCCGGACCCATCACGTGGCAGGCGAGACATGAGCCGCCGCGGTTGCGGTCCGCCACCAGCACAGCGCCCTTGGCAACGTCGCCCTCGATCGGCCCGCTGATCTTGCGCGGCTCTTTCGGCGGCGGCGGCGAAGCCAGATTGGCGAGCGTGTTGAATTTCGACATGTCGCGGGCCGGCCAGCCGGGATAGCGCTTCCACGGCGTCACCGAGGCATCGCCTTTGATCTCGAGCTGCGCTTCCCGCTTGCCGGCTTGGGCACTGGCGTCTGAATTGTAGGCAACGATGACGGCGCCAACCGCGATCAGCGCAACCGCGCCACTTGCCAAAATCCTTCGACGGGTCATTCGATAATCTCCGAATTTTGTTATCTTTTTCGCTCCGCGCCTCATGCGGCGCAAAGCGTTGGCGTCAACCCACGGTAATTTTTTCTTCCGCGGTGATGACGCTGCCGTCGTCGTCGGTCCAGGAAAATTTGAAAATGCCGCTTTCCTCGACCTTGGCGTTGAACTGCAGATAAGGATTGGCGGCGACCGCCGGATCGATATCGGCGCTGAACACCGGTTTGCCGTTGAACTCGGCGGTGAATTTCTTGATGATCCTGCGCGGGATCGTCTTGCCGTCGCGATCCTTGCGCTGGCCCGACTCCATGACATGTGGCATCAGTGTCTTGATCTCGATCACTTCGCCCTTCTTGGCTTCCTTCGGAAGCTTGAGCCGTGGCTTTTCCGCCATTGTGGTCTCCCAATTCTCGAGAATTTGAAATCTGGCTAACTGTCTGAGGCGAGATTAGCCGCCGCAGCCGCCGATGGTGACCTTGACCTGCTTCTGGCCGGTGAAGAACTCGCCCTTGCTGGTCTTGGCGACCACGATAATGTTCTGCGTGGCGGCGAGACGAATGCGAGTCGAGGCTTCGGCTTTGCCCGACAACGGCGTGAAGTGGAAGGTGACGACGCCCGGGTTCGGATTGCCGTCGGCGACCACCAGAACGTCGCTGATATAGTTCTCGGCGGTCATCGGCGCGTCGACCGAAACCGCGATCGGCACGGTGTTGCCGTTTTCCGCGATCTCGGGCAGTTCGATCGAGATCTTGCCTTTCTCGGCCGTTTTGCCGCCGGTGAATTTGGCGATTTCGTCGGCCGTTTCCTTAGCCGCGGCCCACGCGCCATGGCTCCAGCCAACGACTGAGAGCGCGACACCACTGGCGCCGACGGCGAGCGCTGCGCGACGAGATAGTTTCCGCATCGAGACTTCCTCCCGGCTTAACCTTTTGGGACAGGATACCCGCCCCAACCGACCATAGCGGCCAGCGGGGGCAGGTTCAAATCATATTCAAATCAAAGAATGTACGTTCCACAAACACAGCCTTTGTTAGCTGGATTTTCAGCTCGGCAGCGCTTTGACGAAATCCCGGAAGCTCTTGGTCTCGTATGCCTTTTCACGAACGAATCGAAACATCGCCAGGAAGTCGTCGGGCCGCAGATAGCCCGGTGCGCGAGCCACTTCGCGTTTTGCGGGAGCCAGGGCTTTGAGCGGCGCGGCGCGTTCGGCGAAAAACTGCAAGGTCGGCGTGAATCGCACGCCGTATTTCGCCGCCAGTTCCTTCTCGGAAATTACCTGTCCGTCGAAGTCGGTAACCTTGCGCGAGCCGATGATGTTGAGTTGCAGGACGTCGAAGTTGGCCTTCACGTAATCGGAAATGCGGGGCTGGCCGAAATTGACGAAGTGCGTTTCCTTGCAATAGGGGCAGCCCTTGAGCTCCCACATGATCGCGAAGCGCTTGCCGTCTTTGGCCGCGCCTTCGAGATCGTCGCTAAGATCGAGGAAACTCTCCAGAAACCACGGCTGCTTGTAAATCCCGTCGTCGGTGAGAATCGGCTCCTCGGCGCGCGCAATGCCGGCGGCCGCCAAGCTTGCCGCGCCCGCCAGCAGATATCGCCGGGTGAATTGCATGGTCTTAGAAGTATCCATCCGCGGCCCCAAGGTCTATATGCTCGGCCTGTCGAACCGGGTGTTCATTATGTGGGCCTGCTTTGCGCGCGGCGCAATCCTCGTTTTGGCCCTGTGGGCTGGTCTCCCGGCCAATGGCCAAGCGGGCGATCTTTCCGATTTCAATGCCGCGATCGAGGCCGTGTCGGGCCATAACCGGGTCACGGTCGGCTATCTGCGCACCGGCAATAACGACCTCGCTTCGCTTGAGCTCGAGCGGTTGCGCGAAGCCTGGGGCAAACTGACCGGGCGCTTTGCCGGCAAGCGGCCGGACGCCTTCGACGGCAACGCGCTCTACGCCAGCCTGATGACCACGACAGCCGCTCGGCTGGTCGCGGCCGACATGATGCTCAAATCCGGCCGTCCGGAAATCGCCAGCCAGTCGCTGATCGCCTTGCGTGGCGACTTCTACGAACTACGCAAAGCAAGCGGCATCGTGGTGCTGGCCGATTGCGTGCGCGACGCCAACGCCGCGATGGATGCACTGATGATCCACAACGACCGCACGCTGGACTTCGGCAAACCGGAAACACGCTTCGCCGTTGCCAACAAGTCTTCGGTCTACGGCCACGTGCTATTACGCTGCGACGGCATGGCCGGCGACGCGGTCCGCAACAGTCCGGAATTCCGGCGGCTAGTCGATGGCGCGCAGGCGAGCTTGGCGCTAATCCCGAAGGCGATCGCCACGCGCGATGCCGATCTTCTGCACCGCGTGCTGATCGAATTGCGCTCGTTCGACAATCTGCTGGCGTTCCGCTTTGGGTAAAGCCTGCCCGCAATGCCGGTTCGGCAACATTTGATTCAAAGCTTCTCCATCACGGTGACGGTAAACGCCGCTTGCTGACTCCGCCGCCGGTGTGCTGCAACGCCTGCGAATTTCCCGCTGGACATGTTCCATCGCGCCTCGCGCGTAACCACGTTCATTTAAGTGGTCTTTATCTTTCACGCATATCTTCACTGTAATATCTCCAGCGGATCAGGAACAATGCTCAACCGGCGGGTCGCTTGCCTCATCGCGGCAACTTTATTTATTCAAAGCCAAACGGCGACAGCCGCCGAAACTTTGCGCGTCGGTGGAACCGGCGCCGTCAACGAAATGGTGAGAAGCCTCGCGCCTCTGTTCGCGGCCGAAACCGGCATCACGCTGGAACTCATACCCAG
>JANMSZ010000441.1:0-2149 GCA_031389925.1 Hyphomicrobiales bacterium
GCCGTGGCTTGGCCTGTATTCGACCGAGATCGAGAACCGCATCGTCATCGTCGGTATCGCGCCGAAGGGGCCGGCCGCGCGCGCCGAACTCAAAACGGGAGATGTCGTGCTGTCGGTCGGCGGCCAGGATGTGACGACGCTGGGCGCGTTCTACCGCAAGGTCTGGTCGCTGGGGAATTCCGGCGTCGAGGTGCCGCTGACGCTGTATCGCGAAGGCGTCACCTTCGAGGTGCGTGTGAATTCGTCCGACCGCGCCAAGTTTCTTAAAGCGCCGCGGATGCACTAGAGGCGCGCGCGGCGTCAGCTCTCTTCGATCTTGTCGACCCGGCTTGGATAGAACGCCAGATGGTCCTTGATCTCGGCCATCGCCGGAAACGTCTGCTCATAGGACCATACCGCGTTCTCCGCCGTTTTGCCGTTCGCTGCGATGCTGAAATAGCTGGCGTCGCCTTTATACGGGCAGTGCGTGGCGTGGTGGGTTTTCTTCAGCAGGTCCATCTTGGCGTCGGCGCGCGGGATATAGAGCACCGCGGGATAGCGCGCCTCCTGCAAGCGGAGCGCCTTCGTCGTATCGGCGACGACGTGGCCGCCGAACGTGACGCGCACGCGCTTGGTGCTGGGTGAAATCGTGATCGGATGGTCCGGGCCGGGCAGCTTCATGGTCGCCTCGTCGTCGCTCATCATCTGTAAAGCATCGCCGCAGGCCGCATATAGTTACTGCTTTGCCAACGGCAGGGCCGGATTGCGAAAAGTTGAACGAATGGTTTTAGAGGACTGACAGACGTTTGAACTAGCGTCCCGCGCGACATTGTCAGGGAAAGCCCAAGGGAAAGCCCAAGCCCGCATGCATAACCAGTCCGTCGAAAAGCTGCTGCAAGGCCTCAATATTCTGATCGTCGACGGCAATCATTATATGCGCCGGCTGACGCGCATGATGTTGATGAACTTGGGCGCCAAATCGGTGACCGAGGCCAGCGACGGCCTCGCCGGGCTCGAGCAGATCCGCATATGCGATCCCGATGTCGTGCTGCTCGACTGGGACATGCCGGTGCTCGACGGCATGGAAGTGATGCAGATCGTGCGCTCGCCGGGCGTATTCCCGCGGCCGAATATTCCGGTCATCATGCTGACGCATCGCGCCAAACGCTCGGCGGTGCTCGAGGCGGTGCGCGCCGGCGTGCACGAATTCCTGATCAAGCCGACGTCGCCCAAGGCGCTGCGCGACCGCCTGACCTCGATCGCGCTCAAGCCGCGGCCGATGGTGCAAGTCGGCGACTTCTATGTACCGGAACCGCGCCGCGCCGGATTTGAGGCGCTCGCGTCAGGCTAGATTTTCGGGAAATCGTACAGCCTTGCCGGATTGTCGGTGAGGATCGCCAGCCGCGTGGCGGGATCGCGCGTCCAGTCGAGAAACACATCGCGCAGCCGTGCCGCGTCCGGCACCGGGCCTTCCGGGCGCGGATGTGGCCAGTCGGTGCCCCACACCAGATTCTGCGGATTGGCGGCGACCAGCGCGTCGTGGAAGGGCTTGGCCTGCACATAGTCCGGCGGCGTTGCGCCGAGCCGATAGGTGCCGGACAGCTTCGACCAGAACTTTCCGTTAGCCACGCCGCGCACAAGCGCCTGGAAGCCGGGATTGTTGACGCCGTGGTGATATTCCAGCCGGCCCATGTGATCGACGACGACCGGCACCGGCACGCGCGCCAACTGCGGCAGCAGGTCGGGCAGGTCGCGGGTGTCGATCCACAATTGCAGATGCCAGCCGAGCTCTGCCATCAGCGGCAGATGCGGCGCGACATCCTTGAGGCCGACGCCGTTCTGGTAATAGGGCCTGCCGTCGCGGCGAAATTCATTGGCGCGCAAGGCGCGCACGCCGTTCGCGTGCCACTGCTTGATGATCGCCGGCGTCAGCTCCGCGCCGCCGACGGCAACGCCGCGCAGGCGCTTGGGTTCGCGTGTCAGTGCATCGAGCATCGCCGTGTTGTCGCGGCCATAGGCCGACGGCTGCACCAGCACGCCGCGGTCGAAGCCCAGACGATCGAGCAGTGCGATGTAGGCCTCCAGCGGCGCGTCGTCGGGCGTGTAGCTGCGCGGCTCGGCGAAGGGAAACTTCGCCGCCGGTCCGAACACATGGCAATGACAGTCGCAG
>JANMSZ010000480.1:0-1531 GCA_031389925.1 Hyphomicrobiales bacterium
GACGCGAATGCCGGTGTAATCGACGCCGAGCGCGTCGGCGCAGATTTGCGCCACCACGGTTTCAACGCCCTGGCCGATCGAGGCGACGCCGGTGATCACGTCAACTTGGCCGTTTGGAAGGATTTCGACGCGCACGGTGTCGAACGGACCGAGCCCGCTCTTCTCAACGAACATGGCAACGCCGGCGCCGACTTTTTCGCCGCTGGCGCGGCGCGCAATCAATTGTTGTTGCAGATTTTTCCAGTCGGCGGCGGCGAGGGCCTTGTCGAGCAACTTCGCGTAGTCGCCGGAGTCGTAGACGATGTGCGTGCCGAGCGTTTCGAGCCCGAGCGTGTAGGGCATCGCAGCTTTGCCGATCAGGTTGCGCCGCCGGATTTCGACTTTATCCACGCCGACCTTGGCGGCGATCGCGTCCAGTAACCTCTCGCGAACAAAGGTGGATTCGTAGCGGCCAGGCGCGCGATAGGTGCCGCAGGGCGTCTTGTTGGTAAGGCGAATGTGCCCGACGGCGCGATAGGCCGGCACCACGTAGGGCCCCGGCAGCATCGCGGCCGTGAGGTCGGGCACGGTGGCGGCATGCGTGCGCATGTAAGCGCCGTTGTCGTGAAAAAATTCGCTATCGATTCCAAGGATATGACCTTGGTCATCGATCGCGGCGCGAATCTTGTGCTGCTGTTGGCGCGAATGATTGGCTGCGATCAAATGTTCGCGGCGGTCCTCGATCCATTTGATCGGCTTGCGGAATTTCAACGCGGCGGCGCAGACCAGAACATCCTCGGGGTAAATCTCGCCGCGAATGCCGAAGCCGCCGCCGACATGGCCTTCGTAGAAGTGGACGGAATCTCGTTTCCGGCCAAGCATTTGCGCCATCGTGTCGCGATTCCAGTGCGGCACTTTGGCGGCGCCATGCATTTCCAAAATGTCGCGGGATTCGTCGTAATTCGCGATGGCGCCGCGCGTTTCCATCGGCACGCCGGTGTGGCGGCCGACCGAAAGCTCAAGCGAAACAATGGCATGCGCGTTGCGGAAGGCTGAATCGATATCGCCATAGGCTTTGCGCACCACGCTCGGCTCGGTAGAGAGTTCATGCTCGTAGAAGCCCGGTTCCTCGGTCGCGAGCATCAAAGCTCGGCGTTGCTCGATCGAAACCTCGACCAGCTCCGCGGCGTCTTCGGCCACGTATTGATCGTCCGCGAACACCACCGCGACCGGCTCGCCGACATAGCGCACGGTGTCCTTGGCCAGCACCGGCTGCCGGTAAGGCTCGAGCGCTTTCAGCCCGGTGAGGCGAAACGGGATCGGCGGAATGTGCGCGACGTCGGCGGCGGTCCACACCGCATGCACGCCGGGCAGCGCCAGCGCGGCTGTCGCATCGATCGATATTATTTTCCCGTGCGCGACCGACGAGCGCACCACGCGCATGCACCATTGACCGGGAAACGAAATATCGGCGGCGAAGCGGCCCTGGCCCAGCAGCAGCGTGCGGTCTTCGAGACGCGGAACGGAACGGCCGACGAATTTCGCCGGGGCG
>JANMSZ010000492.1:0-2986 GCA_031389925.1 Hyphomicrobiales bacterium
CGCTGCCAGCGCCGCAAGCCTCACCGCCAGCGCGCTGCCGGCCTGGGCCGCGGACAAACCGCATTCATTCAAGCACGGCGCCTTCGAGGTGACGGTGGTGAGCGACGGCCATCTGGTGCTGCCGACAACGATGCTCGCCCCCACCGCACCGCCGGCCGAACGCGCGGCGTTGCTGCAAGCCGCCGGTCAGACCGGTGAACAATATCAATCGCCGACCAACATCCCGCTGATCCGCTCAGGGACCGACCTGATCCTGGTCGACATGGGCTCGGGCGACCGCTTCATGCCCAGCGCCGGCAAGCTGTGGGACAATCTCAAATCGGCCGGCATCGACAAGACGAAAATCACCAAAGTGATCTTCACCCACGGCCATCCCGATCATCTGTGGGGCGCGGTCGACGAACTCGATGACGTCGTATTGCCGGATGCAACGTTCTACGTCGGCGCGGCGGAATGGGATTTCTGGCAAGGCGATGACGCCACGCGCGGTCTGCCGGCGGAGCGCGCCGGCTTTGTCACCGGGGCGCGGCGCAATTACGCGGCGATCAAAAACAAAGTGAAAATGTTCAAGGCGGGCGACGATATCGTCACCGGCCTGCGCGCCGTTGCGACACCCGGCCACACCCAGGGCCACGTCGCGCTGGAACTCACGGGCGCTGAAGGCTTGATCGTGGGCGGCGACGTGCTCACCCACCCGCTGATCTCGTTCGTACATCCGGAGTGGAGGCCGACTGCCGATCATGTGCCCGATGTGGCGATCGAAACGCGCAAGCGTTTGCTCGACCGCCTGGCCGCCGACCGCTCAAAGCTGATCGGCTTTCACATGCCCTATCCGGGGATCGGCACCGTCGAACGCAAAGACGGTGCGTATCGATACGTGGCGATTTAGGCCGCAGCCGTCTTCACCGCGACGCCGGCGTCCTTGAGCGCCTGCTGCAACTCGCCGGCCTGGAACATCTCGCGCACGATGTCGCAACCGCCGACGAACTCGCCCTTCACGTATAGCTGCGGAATGGTCGGCCAGTTCGAATAGGCCTTGATGCCGTCGCGCAGCTCGGCGCTGTCGAGCACGTTGAGGCCTTTGTAGCTGACGCCGAGATGGTCGAGGATCTGCACGACCTGACCGGAGAATCCGCACTGCGGAAACTGCGGCGTGCCCTTCATGAACAGCACGACGTCGTTGGCCTTCACTTCGTTGGCGATGAATTGGTCGATACCCATGATTTTTCGGTCCTGTCTGGCGGCGCGCGGCGCCGATCCTTTACCCACGATATATGTAGCGCAGATTCCGCCGCCACCCCAAGCCGGATCGAAAAGGCTGTTAATTCAGCCCTTTACCGGAACATAAAAAGTGCCTTCGACCTCGAAAATATCGTCCTGATTCAAGGCCGAAACCTGGAGGATCGTTCGCGGCGGATAGGGTCCGCCAGCCCAGAATTCCTCCTGAACTTTGTTCACCAGCGGCCGTAGCCGAGCCATGTCAGTGACATAGACCGTCAGGCGGACGCAGGACGCCAGAGTAGCGCCCTCCGATTCCGCAACTGTCTTCATGTTCGTGAAAGCCTGCCGTATGCGCTCTTCCTCGCCCTCGAGCATCGTGTTGCTCGCAGGATCAATGCCCCGCATCCCGGCGACGAAGACGAAATCGCCGGCGCGCGCGCCGACGCTCCAGGTTCCGGTCGGCGCGATGGCGCCTTTCGGGGATAAGATTTTGACGCCGTCTTTAGCGGTCATAAAAATTAGGGCGTTCCGGTCTGCAGCGCGAGCGCGTGCAGCACGCCGCCCATCTGACCCTTGAGCGCCTGATAGACCAGTTGATGCTGCTGCACCCGCGACTTGCCCTTGAATGAGGGCGCGATCACGGTCGCCGCATAGTGGTCGCCGTCGCCGGCCAGATCGCGGATCGTCACCTCTGCGTCCGGAATGCCTTCCTTGATCAGCCGTTCGATTTCGCCAGCGTCCATCGCCATTTGTCAGACTCCTCGGGGCACAGGATACGCCCACGGCGGCACATCCGGCAGCCCCAACGGGGCAATTTGCACCCAAAAATTTCCAGGTGACAGGCCGGGCCGCCTTCCCCCAAACTATCCTCGGGCAAATTGGGGGACATCATGACCACGTCTTGGCCGCGCCATTTGGCACCGCTTGCCGCTGTGATCGCTTTCGCGACTTTGTTAAGCCCGGCCGCCGCGCAGGTGACCGCCGAGCAGCAGAGCGCCATCCGCTCCAACTGCCGGTCCGATTTCATGTCGAAGTGCTCCGGCGTCACACCAGGCGGCAAGGAGGCGCTGGTCTGCCTGCAGACCAACGTCGCCAGCCTGTCGCCGGCCTGCAAGACCGCGGTGAGCGCGACCATTCCGGCACCCGCCCCTGCGGCAGCCCCAGCGAGGCCGGCACCAGCGCAAACGCCACCGCCCGCTCCCGCGCCACCTCCGGCAGCCGCTGCCCCCACTGCGCCACCGCCGCCCGCCGCTGCCACAGCATCGCCGCCGGCCGCCGCACCCACTGCGCCTCGACCCGCCGTTCGTCAGGTGCCGCCGAAGCCGGCGCAGATTGCAAAGCCCGCCGCCGCGCCGAAGCAAGCCGCCGTTCCGCCGCCGCCCGCAGCGGCCGCGCCGCCGGTCGCAGCCGCGCCTGTGCCCACGGCCGAACAGATGAACGCCATCAAGTTCACCTGCCGCCGCGAATTCGCCAATAATTGCCGTGGCGTTGCGGCCGGCGGCTCGGAGGCCATCGATTGCCTGAAACGTAACCCTGCCAAGCTGACGCCGGACTGCAAGACGTCGCTCGCAGCCCTCGGCGATGCGAGGCTGGCCACGCCCGGCACGCCACCACCGGCGCCTGCCGGCACGCCCAAAGCGCCGGTCGTGATGACCGCCGTCATCGGGCGCGCCTGCATGCGCGACCTGCTGCTGCATTGCCGCGACGCCAAAGTCGGCGACGGCCGCAAGATCGCGTGCCTGATGGAGCGCGGGCCCGCGTTGGG
>JANMSZ010000537.1:0-7049 GCA_031389925.1 Hyphomicrobiales bacterium
CGATGCCGAGATCGGGCGTGCGAAACATCGCGACGCGGCCCGACTCGAAATAGGTCGAGAACACCGCGTTGTTGACGTGGCCTTGCGGATCGAGATCGGCGTAACGGATGATGTCCTTCACCCGGTGCGGATAATCCGCCAGTTGCGGGGTCGGCTTGCGCGGCTTCGCGGCTGGTTGTTCGTTCAACGGTCACCTCTCCGCCGCTCCCATAACCGGGCGGCGGTGCCGCGGGCAAGGTCTTTTACGGCGCCGCGGGGCGCTGCCAGAAAAGCTACCCCTTCATCCCCGCCGGGGCGATGATCGACGACTTGAGGCCCATCTCGTCGAGCACGCTGCGCACCAGGCCGGAGGCTTTGGCTTCCTCGATGAACTCGCTGGCGTAAGCCAGCGCCGCCGGCTTGCCCTAAGGCTTCATGCCGGCAGGCGCGACCTGTGAATTCTGCAAATTCATGGCGTCGAGCGATTTGCGCACCAGGCCGGAGGCCTTGGCTTCCTCGATGAACTGGCTGACATAGGCGAGCGCGTCCGGCTTGCCCTTCGGCACCGCCACGGCGGTCGAGGAATTGAGGAAGCCGCCGTCGAGCACGCGCGCGCCGGGGATCTGCGTGGCGATGCCGCCGAGCGACTCGCGCGACAGCGCGATGGCGTCGAGCTCGCCGGCCTTCATGGCGTCAGCCGCCGCGGTCACGCCGGGAAACGAGACGAAAGTCGCCCTCGGCGCGGTGCGCTGCGCGGCGCGAAAGGTCGCCGTGTTGGCGGCACCGCCGATGCGCACGCCGGGCGCGTTGGCATCTTCCACGGAGGCGAGCTCGGAGCCGGGCGCGACCAGATACGTGCTTTGCAGCAGGTGATAGGCGTTGCCGAAGTCGACGAATTTCCTGCGCTCGTCGTCGACCGGCATGAAGCTGACGTCCCACTTGTTGGCCGCCGCGGAATTCTGGATTTCGCCCGAGGCGAGGTGCGGGATGAACTCGGCCTGGACGCCGAGCTTCTTGGCCAGCGCGTTGCCGAGATCGACGGTGACGCCGCGGAATTTTCCGGTGCTGGGGTCCTTGAGCGCATAGAGAGCGGACGGCGACGGCGCTATCGCAATGGCGACGCGCAGCTTGCCGGTCGGAACGAGCTCCTTCATGGCCGCGCCAGTCTAGGCTAGTTCGGCTGGCGGCCCAAGAGACATATCATGAGACATATCAAGAGACGTATTGAGGGCGGTATCTCGACTAGGCGCGGCTCTGCCGCGCGACCAGGAGCGCGATGGCGAAAGGTGCGAGCGGCACCAGGCGGCTCTGATAGCGGTCGACCGGATGCGAAAAGATGCCGCAAATCGCGGCGTTGGCGGCGAGCGCCAGCATGACGGTCAGGCACAGCGCCGCGAGTTCGGGCGCGACCTCCAAGCGGCGGCGCCAGATCAAAGCCACGCCGAGGCCGCCGATGGCGAGCGCGGCGAACGGCACGTGCAGCAGATTGAGCGGCGCGGCGCTGAACTGGTCGTTCTGCTGACGCGCGCTCATCAACTGCGGCATCAGTTGCGGTGTGCTGTCGCGCAGCGTGCCGATGGCTGGGGCGTTGTCGTGGATGCTGACCTCGGTCTTGAAGGCAGCGAATTGCGCGAGGGTCGCGGTGATCGCGCTGGTCGCGTGCATCAGCGGGTACCGCATTAACGTGGCGGCGATGATCTCGTTCTGCTCTGCGGCAAAGCCGGTCAAACCGCCGAGCTTGTAAAACGGCGTGTCGTCGCCCCACAGCCAGCCGTCGGCTTCGGCCGGCAACTCGCCGCGAAGGGCGCACAGCTTCAGCGACGGGTCGGGACAGCGTTCGTCGAGATAACGGGTGACGATGCCATCCTCGAGCAGGCGGCCGAACAGAAAGCTCGAGCCGCCGGGAGTGAAGGCGAAGCTGCCGGTGATCGCATAATTCGACACCGGGCAAAGCGCGATGCCGGCGGCGACCGCGCCGCTGGCGAGCCAAAGACGCGGGCGCGGCAATGCCAGTTGCTTGAACCGCGACAGCAGCCACAGCGCGGCGATGACGCCGACGCACATGCCGGCGGCCGCCATGTGGCTCGGGATCGCAAAAGCGATGACTGCGACGAGCGCGATGCGCTCCCAGGCCGCAAGCTGGTCGCTACGGAACGCCAGCAGATAGAGCGCCAGCACCGCGGCCGGAAACAGAATGTCGGGCATCAACTGGCCGGCGAGCCAGGGCAGGCTGGTGCCGATCGTGAGCATCGCGACGATGCCGAGCGCCAGCCACGGCCGGCCACCCAAGGCGCTCGCGCGCAGCGTCAAGACGATCAGCCAAACGGTGAGCGCCGATTGGAGCAGTACGTTCAGCCAGAACGAGAAGGGCACGCCGGCATAAAGGAAGAGGCCATAGAGCGCCGAGCGTCCCATGAGCAGCGTGCCCTCGATCGGCCGCGTCAGGTAGCCGCCGGTGTCGGGAAAGATCAAAGGAAAGCCGTTCCACAGCGCCGGCGCCATCACCGTCAGCAGCATGGCGCCGCTGGCCAGCGTCCAAGCCAATAAGTCTTGCTGAGAATTCGGGGCGGCCGCGGCAACGCCTACACGCGCCGCCGATCCGGCGGGCAAAACGTCCGTCATCAAATATCCCCACGCTACGGCCGTAACCGGCCGCTATTGAACCCAACGCAGGCTGCGAGCTTTAGTTCAAGCCCTTAGCGCGTTGCGGGCAATATGCCGCGGATGGCGGCGTGGCGTTGATAGGCGCGCAACACGGCCAGGGCGACGGCAAAGGTCGCAAGCCATGCCACGCGGGCGCCGTAACGGTCGTGCGGGTTGGACAGCGCGCCACAGACGAAGGCGTTGGCGAGCAACGTAACGCCGACCCAGGCGGCCAATTCGGCGATGTCTGGCGGTACCCGGTTATACCGCGCCAGCAACAGCAACACCGGCAGCAGCGCGATCGACAGCAGGGCAATGGGATATTGCAGGGCGTTGATCGCCGTGAACGAAATCTCGCCGCGCTGCTGGCGCGCCGCCCACATCGTCGGCAGCAACTGCGGGGCATAATCCTGGATGATGAAATAAGAGTGCCAAGTCCAGTGCACTACGCCTTCGCCGGTGCGCACGGCGACCAGTTGCCTGGCGGTGGCGACAGCCGCGGTCTGGATTTGCAAAGCCGGATATTCGAACAGGCTGTCGAGCGCGATCTTTTCCATCTCTTTGCCGAGCCCGGCAAAGCGGCCGAGTTTGTCGAACAGCTTGTTGCCCCAGAACCAGACGTCGGCGTTATTGGGGAGTTCGTTCTTGTAGGCGCAGAGTTGCAGCGCCGGGTTGGGGCAGTGCTCGTCGAGATATTTGTTGACGATACCGTCCTGCAGCATGCGGCCGAACGACAGCGCGAAGCCGCCGGGCGTCCACGCCACCCGCTTGGCGACGACGTAGTTGGCGGCGAACACCATCATCGCGCCGAGCACCAGCGCGACGACGCCGCGCCGCAGATTGGCGGCCGGCATGCGGTCGCGATCGAACAGCCAGAGCAGCGCCGCTCCCGCAAGCAGCATGGCCAGCACGGCGATAGTGGCGCTATGCGTCGCGGCGGCGACCGCTGTCAGCACGATCAGTCCGACGCGCTCCGGTCCAGTCAGCGTGTCGTTGCGCATCAGCAGCAGATAGAGTGCGAAGACGCCGAGGCCGCAGAAGATGTCGGTCAGCAGGATCGCGGTCAGCCAGGGCAGCGTGGTGAGCGCCGACAGCGTCACAATGATGCCGAGCAACAGCCACGCCCGTTCCCCGAGGCCATGCGCGCGTAGCATCAGCACGACGATCCATACGGTGAGAGCGGACTGTCCCAACACCACCGGCCAGAACGACAGCGGCACGCCGAGATTGAGAATGAGCCCGTAGACGACGGCGCGGCTCGGCACCAATGTGCCCTCGTACCAGCGCGCCAGATAGCCGCCGGTGTCGTATTGCAGAAGCGGAAATTGATTCCAGACCGCCGGCGCGATCAGGATCGTCATCGACAACACGATGGCGAGCGCCCACCGGCCGCGGTCGTGCGCTTGCATGTCAGAAGCCCCCGGCATTTCCACTCTTGTTATTCTTATGGGTGTTGTTTTACCCGGCTTGACGACGGTGCGGCTAGAGCGATTCTGATGTGATTACGGTGCGGTGCAGCACAATGTTGCGCTGCGTCAGCGCAAGACATGCGGGTTCGGCTGTGGCTAATGGGCATCAGTCCACGACATTCTGACACGTCATTTTTTGATGAGATTATAATAGTTCGCAAAGAGCAACGATGCGTTTGAACCGCATTGCGGATCCAGCACGAATAGAATTGGAGTAGTTCAATTCGACGTTCTACTGGTCGAGCGCGTGAATATTTCGTTGTTTTAATTGCTATCCACCTTCGTTCTTATGACGCCACATTAGGCGTCGCGAAAAAATCCGGCGCCAAATATTTGGGGGTGTCGGAATGGTTCGGTTTGGCGTTCGTGCTGCTGTCGTAATCTCCGCTTTGTCCGCGCCGGGTGCGTTCGCACAAAGCACCAGTGTGCAACTCGACACTATCCAGGTCGAAGGCACGGGTGAGACGGCCTACGGCCCGGTGCAAGGCTACAACGCCAAGCAAGGCGCGACCGGCACCAAGACAGATACGCCGCTGCAGGAAACACCGCAGTCGATCAGCGTCGTTACCGCCGATCGTATGAAGGATCAGGGCGTCACCAATATTCAGCAGGCGGTTCGTTACGTACCCGGCGTGATGGCCGACAATTACGGGCCGGATTCGCGCGTCGATTCGCTCTCGATCCGCGGCATGAACCCCGACATCTATCTCGACGGTATGCGGACGACGAATTCCTGGTGGAACTCGCAGCGCCTCGATCCTTACGCGCTCGAGCGCGTGGAGGTGTTGCGCGGTCCGGCCTCGGTTCTGTACGGCAGCACGACCACCGCGGGTCTGGTCAATCTCGTCACCAAGCGTCCGCAGGAAAAGGAACTGCACGAAATCGGCGTGCAGTACGGCAGCTTCAATCGCAAGCAGGTCCAGACCGATCACACCGGCAAGCTTTCCGCAGACGGGCAATGGCTCTATCGCCTCATCGGCATCGCGCGCGACAGCGACTACCAGACCGACTACGTCAAAGATAACCGTGTGCTGGTGATGCCGGCCATCACATGGCGGCCGACCAACGCAACGAGCTGGACGGCGATCGCCACCTATCAGAAGGACAAGACCGGTTCGTCGACGGGCTTCTTCCCGCACTCCGGCATGATCTTTTCGAATCCGAACGGTCGGATTCCGATCAACCGCTTCGCCGGCGATCCGGGCACCGACCTCTATCAGACCGAGACGCAGTCGATCGCCAGCCTGTTCGATCACCGCTTCAGCGACGCTCTCAAGGTGTCGCACAACATGCGGTATTCGGACATCAAGGGCGTCTACAATACGGCCTATGTCTATCCCTGGTCATATCTTGATCCCGCGCAGCGCACCGTTAATCGCTACGTCGATTTCTCGAGCACGCATCGCAAGACGTTCACCTCCGACACCAACGCGGAGCTCAAACTCAATACCGGCCCGCTCTCGCACAAGGTTCTTGTCGGACTCGATTTCCGCCGCATGAACGAGAACGGCGAGGTGGGCGGCCACTTCGATGCAACGCCGTTCGACCTCTACTCGCCGACCTATAACCCCATCGTTCCGCCGACGATGATGGCGACGCCGGGCCTCGTGCAGAAGCAGGTTGGCGTCTACGTTCAGGATCAGATTCGCTGGGGTTCGCTGATCGGCGTCTTCGGCCTGCGCCAGGACACGGCAACCAGCAGCATCGAGGGTTTGCCGACGCAGACCGACAAGGCGACGACCGGGCGAGCGGGCTTGATGTACGAACTGCCGTTCGGTGTGACGCCTTACGTTTCCTACGCGCAGTCGTTCGACCCGCAGTTCGGCTCCGCGCCTTACGGCAACGACAGATGTCTCGACAGCAGTACCGGTCTCTGCAAGCCGGTGCTTGGCGAGCAGTATGAGATCGGCTTCAAGTACTCGCAGTCGAAGGATCTCACCATCAACGGCGCTCTTTTCGACATCAAGCAAAAGAACCGCAAGACGTGGGATGCCAGCACGAATCTCGGCTATGTGCAGATCGGCGAGGCACGCATCCGCGGCGCCGAACTCGAGGTTCTGGCCACGGTCGCACGCGACTTCGACCTGATCGGCACCTACACCTATCTCGATGCCAAGGTGCTGTCGGGCGACAATGCCGGTAAGCACATCGAAACGGTTCCGGAGCAACAGGCATCGTTCTGGGGCAAGTACCGTTTCTCGCTGTTCGGGCAGGCTGGGTTCTCGTTGGGCGGAGGCGTGCGTTATGTCGGCTCCGTATGGGACGGTGCCGATACCATCCAAACGCCGGGCTACACGCTCTACGACGCGATGGTGGCTTGGGAAAACAAGAACTGGCGGTTCCAGATCAACGGCACCAACCTCTCCGACAAGGTCTATTTCACCGCCTGTCTGACGCGTGGTGACTGCTTCTTCGGCACCCGGCGGACGATTCTGTCGAGCCTCACTTATAAGTTCTGAGGGTTATGCTCCAGGACCTTAGAATTTGCTAAGCTGTGTCCCGGGTCTGCGGTGCATCATCAAGCGATGCTGCACCGCGCCCGGGACACAGGGTTGCGTCGATGTTCGTCAATTTTTTCACCGAGCTGAAATCCGCCGGCGTGCCGGTGACGCTGCGCGAATACCTGACGCTGATGCAGGCGATGCAGGCCGATCTGGCGGCGCGTAGCGTCGAGAATTTCTATTATCTGTCGCGCGCCACGCTGGTGAAGGACGAGCGCAACCTCGACAAGTTCGACCGCGTGTTCGGCCATGTGTTCAAGGGGCTGGAGATGCTTGGCGACGGCGTCGAGGCCGAGATCCCGGAAGAGTGGCTCAAGAAGCTCGCCGAGAAATATCTCACCGAGGAAGAGAAGAAGCAGATTCAGGCCATGGGCGGCTTGGACAAGCTCATGGAGACGCTGAAGAAGCGCCTCGAGGAGCAGAAGGGCCGTCACCAAGGCGGCTCGAAATGGATCGG
>JANMSZ010000549.1:0-2486 GCA_031389925.1 Hyphomicrobiales bacterium
ACCTGTCGGCGCTGAAAGAAGACGCTCGACGTTGCCAACTGCCAAATGGGGAGTCGAAGGTCGATCGGCGGCGGCTCTTTCGCGTTCACAAGAAACGCTTTCGGCGGCGAGCCAGCGGACAGCACCTGCTCGATCTCGCCAATGTAATTTCTGATCGCGGCCTCATCCGCCGCCGCGATGGGAACATGCAAGCCCTCGGGCAATGCCCATCGCGTGAGCACGATCTCCTTGGCAACGGGGTCGGTCAGGAAGGGCATAAGTGAACTCTAGGCCACTGCTCCGGCTCGTCCACCCGCGCCATTGCCGGGCTTGACCGAGGTCGCGCGCGGACTTTGGGCGCCCGGCCATGCGCGGGGCGCATATAACTAGGAATTGTTTCCCGTGAAACATACCTTCTTTCGTCAAGATTTAGTGCTTATATTCAAACCGCCGGGGCAACCCGGCTATGGCGATAAACGGACGTCGTAATAAACCTTTCGGACCCGGGGGCAGTACCCGGCGCCTCCACCCAAGCCCCCCACCCTCCCCCGCCTGCGGGGAGGGATAAAGGGAGGGGCTTCGGCGGGGGCGAAATAGGATCGACGAGGGCGTAAAGGACGTACTTTTGCTCGGCATGGTTCCGCCGTTATCGGGCCAAATCGTAGTTGCAAATGACAACTATGCTCCGGTTGCTCAGGCCGCGTAAGCGGTTTTAGTAACCACGCCTACAAGCCCTAGCCGTCTTAGCAGCGGTTAGGCGGGGTTCGGAGGCACCTGGCAACAGAAGCCTCCACTTTCATTTTCGCTTTCGCCACCGGGCGCGTATTGTTGCTTTCCGAATCCCCTGAGTAACCGTGACCCGCATGGCCGACCAAATCCGCTACGATCTCCTGACCCAGCAGGCGCTGCGCGGCGTGGTGCGCAGCGTGCTCGCCGACGCCGCCAAGAAGGGCCTGCCGGGCGACCACCATTTCTTCATCACCTTCGACACCCATGCCGACGGCGTGCGCATGTCGGAGCGGCTGCGCGCGCAGTATCCGGAAGAAATGACGGTGATCCTGCAGCACCAGTTCTGGGATCTCACCGTGAGCGACGTCGGCTTCGACGTCGGCCTGTCGTTCGGCGGCATCACCGAGCGGCTCAGCATTCCGTTCGACGCCATCACGGCCTTCGTCGATCCGTCGGTGCAGTTCGGCCTGCAATTCGAGGAAGTGATCGAAGGCCAGGACGCGCAGGCGCCCGCCAATCCACAAGAGAAGCCGAGCAAGAAGAAGCGCTTCCCCTCGGCCGCGCCGGCTCTCACGCCCGAAAAGCCGGCTGCGCCGCCGCCGACTTTGACCGCGGTGCCGGATCCGAAACCCGACAAGCCCTCGGGCGGCGGCGAAGTCGTCCGCCTCGACCGCTTCCGCAAGAAATAACAATCAGCGGAGCGAGTGTGATGCGTCAGCCGCCCGCCAAATCCCAAAAAACGCGTATCGAGAGCGACGCCTTCGGCCCGCTGGATATTCCCGCCGACAAACTCTGGGGCGCGCAGACCCAGCGTTCGCTGCACAATTTCCGCATCGGCAGCGAACGCATGCCGATCGAAATCGTGCGCGCGCTCGGCCTCATCAAGCGCGCCGCGGCGGAAGTGAACCGCGATCTCGGCTCGCTCGACGCCAAGCGCGCCAAGGCCATTATCGCGGTGGCGCAGGACATCGCCGACGGCAGACTGGACGAGCATTTTCCACTGCTGGTGTGGCAGACCGGCTCCGGCACGCAGAGCAACATGAACCTCAACGAGGTGATCGCGAACTGCGCCAATCTGGCGCTCGGCGGCGAACTCGGCGCGAAAAAGCCGGTGCACCCGAACGACCACGTCAACATGAGCCAGTCGTCGAACGACTCGTTTCCCTCCGCCATGCACATCGCCGCGGCGCTGGAAATTACGCGGCATCTGCTGCCGGCGCTCGATGGTTTGCAGCGCGCACTTGAGAAAAAGGCCAAGGAATTCGGCAAAATCGTAAAAATCGGGCGCACCCACACGATGGATGCGACGCCGATCACGCTCGGCCAGGAATTTTCCGGCTACGCCGCGCAGGTGAAGTCGGCGGCGGCGCGGCTCAAGTCGGCGCAGCGCGAACTGTACCCGCTGGCGCAAGGCGGCACCGCCGTCGGCACCGGGCTCAATTCCAAACCTAAATTCGCCAAGGAATTCGCCAAGCGGATTGCTACGCTGACCAAGCTGCCATTCGTCAGCGCGCCGAACAAGTTCGAGCACATGGCCGGGCACGACGCCTATGTGTTCGTGCACGGCGCGATCAACGCCGCCGCCACCGCGCTGTTCAAGGTGGCGAACGACATCAGGCTGCTCGGCTCCGGCCCGCGCTCGGGGCTCGGCGAGTTGATTTTGCCGAGCAACGAACTCGGCTCCTCGATCATGCCGGGCAAAACCAACCCGACGCAGAGCGAAGCGCTGACGATGGTGTGCTGCCAGGTGTTCGGCAACAACACGACCGTCACGGTCG
>JANMSZ010000566.1:0-2890 GCA_031389925.1 Hyphomicrobiales bacterium
TTCGATCTTGACGGAGATCTTCTGCTCCCTGGCCTGGTCGAACTGCACACCGATCATCTCGAGGCGCATGTTATGCCGCGGCCGAAAGTGCATTGGGACGTCGTGGCGGCCGTCGTCTCCTATGACGCGCAGATCGCCACCAGCGGAATCACTACCGTGCTCGATTCGCTACGGGTCTGGCGTGACGAAATCGCCGAAGACGCCGGATGCCAAGCGGCCGCATTCGCCGATGCCATCGACCGTGCGCGCCGCAACAGCCTGCTCCGCATCGATCATTTCATCCATCTTCGCTGCGAAGTGCCGACGGCTGGCGTGGTCGAAGATACAGCCGCGCTGATCGGACGGCCGGAAGTGCGCCTCCTCTCGCTGATGGACCATACGCCGGGGCAGCGACAATTCCGCGATCCGGTGAAGTTGCGTGAGTACTACCGCGGCAAGGGTGGCGGAATGACCGATGCACAATTGGATGCCCTGTTCGAGCGCCGTCTTGAAAACCACGCTCAATATTCCGCTGAGAACTATGGCGGATTGGTCGACCTTGCTGCGCGGCACCGGGCGCCTTTAGCGAGCCACGACGACACCACCGCTCAACACGTCCAAGATGCGATCAGGGATCGCGTCGCTGTTGCCGAATTTCCAACCACCCTGGAAGCGGCCGCCGCGCTGCACCAGGCCGGCATCAAAGTGATGATGGGTGCCCCGAATCTGGTGCGGGGCGGCTCGCACTCGGGCAATATCGCGACCGGGGATCTTGCCCGCACGGGGGTGCTCGACGTGTTGTCATCCGACTATGTCCCATCGAGCCTGCTGCTCGCTGCGTTGCGTCTTCCCGACCTGGCGGACAATTATGATCTCCCGGCCGCAATCCGAACCGTGAGCAAAACGCCGGCCGAGGTGATTGGCTTGAACGACCGCGGCGAAATCGCGATCGGAAAACGCGCCGACCTCATTCGGGTGCATCGGGCGGGCGACGCTGCGGCGGTGCGCAGCGTCTGGAGCGGCGGCCGCCGCGTCGCATGAACGCTACGAACCCCCATCCGTCATCCATAGCGCCGGAGTTGATCGGACCCGGCCGGTTGGTGCTGGTGGTGGGACCGAGTGGCGCCGGTAAGGACACACTGATCGCGGGGGCGAGGGTGAGTTGCAGCAAAGACCCAACAATGGTCTTCCCGCGCCGGGTTGTCACGCGGCCAGCCTCCGATGCCGAAGACCACGATAGCTTGAACGAAGGCGTTTTCGACGACGCGGTAAAGAATGGGGATTTTGCATTCTGGTGGCAGGCGCATGGCCTAAAATACGGAATTCCGCGAACCACCGACGACGATGTTCGCGCCGGGCGCACAGTTATCTGCAATGTCTCGCGGGGAATCGTTGCCGACGTGCGGGAGCGTTACGCCCGAGTCGATGTTGTGTTGGTCACAGCACCTGTTGAAGTCTTATCCACGCGTTTATCGGGCCGTTCCCGAAATTCCGATGGGTCCTTGATGGAGCGGATTAGACGGAATGATAGTTTCACGGATTTTCAGGCCACCCACGTGATCGAAAACGTCGGTACCCCCGGCGCAGCCGTGCAACAACTGCTTGATGTGATCAAAGGGAATATCACGTTGTCCGGAGTCTGATCGGGTGACGACGTGCGGTTTGGTCTGTTTTGGCCCCCGGCACGTCCTCGGCACAAACCCCTGGCGCGCCCGAGACGATTCGAACGTCTGACCTTTGCCGCAGGAGCCTGCCCCATCATCCAATCGAGCAAAATCAGGTCCGTTGCCGCGTGCGGCGGTTTCGTCTATGAAACCCGCAGGCGCCCGTAGCTCAGCTGGATAGAGCGTTGCCCTCCGAAGCTGGAGCTTTTTGCCGGCCGTGATGTCAAATTCTCTGTAGATCGTAGGCGACCGGTGGTGCTGAGAGCGTTACTCGCGCTTGCGGCACGTCAACGGCACGAAGTGCGCGATCAGATCGATCACCGCTTTCCAAAACGCCACTCATCATGTACCTGCCGCCCACTAGCTAATGACATTGCAACCCTACAACTTAGTTACAAATAACTACTCATATCCCTAATAAGAAATGCCAAAGCACGGTTTTTCTGAATCCCGATGCCATAGAAGACACACCGGACAACCTCATCAATGGCTTGCCTGTCTCCATCCAGCGCCGCCTTAATATATAACTTGGCGGCTTTCACGCTCGATTTCGGGACGCCAATACCCCTTTCATACGAGACTGCCAGATCAAAGACGGCCTCGGGAATTCCTTTCTTTCCTGCGCTCCGAAGTAGCGTCACTGCCTTTTTTTGATTTATCTTAAAGTGTATTCCATGCAAGAACCACGTCGCCAATGCGTACGTAGCCCGAGCCTCGCCTGCTTTGTGGCTTTCCCAAAGCATTGAGGCAACATTTTTATCTCTGATGCCACGTTTTGCGAGTTCAAACGCTCTTCGATAGCTCGATTTATCGTTCACCTTCGGAACTAAAGGCAAACTAGTCTTTTGGCGGCCACGGCCCTTTGAAATCTGGTGGCCGCTTTCTCGGATCTCGTCGATTTTCATCGCCTTTTTCGCGGCCCCGGTCGCGCCACCGACGTGCTTCTCCTTCTTCATGCTTTTCCTCCGTAGATGGTCGCTTGCCCTTCGTGTGTTCCGCCATTGCCATTACACCGGCGGCGGCAACTAAACATAGTTCGACGGTCTTTTGTACAACGGTGCCACAAAGTATCGGATTCAGCAGACAAAGCTGAGCCATCTTTCCTTGACGATCGGTCAATTGCAGCGGACTGCTGAGCGCATAGGTATAGACGCTTGGTCCGTCGACAAACCCAAGCGGGTCCGCCTGCACATACCGCCCCAGCGTCGGATCGAAATGCCTGTACCAATTGTAGTGCAGCCCCGACT
>JANMSZ010000571.1:0-32265 GCA_031389925.1 Hyphomicrobiales bacterium
ATGTCGTGCTGGCCGGCCATCACCTCGGCCGCCGCGAAGTTCACGGCATCGAGCCCGGACGCGCAGAACCGGTTGATCTGGATGCCCGGAACCTCGTCACCGTATCCCGCCATGATCGCCGCCACGCGCGCGATATCGCCACCGGCCTCGCCGACCGGATCGACGCAGCCCAGCACCACGTCATCGACCAGCTTGGGGTCGAGCTTGTTGCGCTCCCTGAGCGCCGCGAGCGGCTGCGACGCCAGATTGAGCGCGGTGACCTCGTGCAGCGCGCCATCCGCCTTGCCGCGGCCGCGCGGGGTGCGCACGTGGTCGTAGATGAATGCGTCGATCATTTTTGTTCTCCAGCGCTAAGTCAAAGACTGCGCGCGATCAGCAGCTTCATGATCTCGTTGGTACCGGCATAGATACGCAGCACGCGGGCATCGCGGTAGAGGCGCGAGATCGGATATTCGTCCATATAGCCATAGCCGCCGAACAATTGCAGGCAGCGGTCGATCACGGTCGCCAAAGTGTCGGTGAGGCGGTATTTGGCCATCGAGGCGGTCACGGTGTCGAGTTTGCCCTCGACATGCAGGCCGATGCAATGATCGAGGAACACCTTGGCGATGGTGACGTCGGTCTTGCAGGCGGCGAGCTCGAACGCGGTATTCTGGAACTCGATGATGGCCTTGCCGAAGGCCTTGCGCTGCTTGGTGTAATCGATGGTCAGCGCCAGCGCCCGCTCCATCATCGCGACGGCATGAACGGCGACAATGAGCCGCTCCTGCGGCAGCTCCTTCATCAATTGATAGAAGCCCTGGCCTTCCTCGGTGCCGAGCAGCGCCTCGGCGGGCAGCTTCACGTCGTCGAAAAATAATTCCGAGGTGTCGGCGGAATCCATGCCGAGTTTTTTAAGCTTGCGGCCGCGGCGGAAACCTTGCGCGCCGTCGGTTTCGACCACCAGCAGCGACACGCCCTTGGAGCCGGCGGCGGGATCGGTCTTGGCGACGACGATGACCAGATTGGCGTGCTGGCCGTTGGTGATGAAGGTCTTGGCGCCGTTGAGCACATAACCGTTGCCGGATTTCTCGGCCTTGGTGCGCACGCCCTGCAGATCGGAGCCGGTGCCGGGCTCGGTCATGGCGATGGCGCCGATCAGTTCGCCGGTCGCCATCTTGGGCAGCCAGCGCTTTTTCTGCTCCTCGGTGCCGTAATGCAGAATGTAGGGCGCGACGATCCCTGAGTGCAGCGGCGCGCCGAAATCGTCGAAGCCGGCGAGGCTGAGTTCGCGGTTGATCACCGCCTCGTGGGCGAACGTGCCGCCGGAGCCGCCATAGTCTTCCGGCATCGAGGCGCAGAGCAGTCCCGCGGCGCCGGCCTTGTCCCAGACCTCGCGTTCATACATGCCGGCTTCGTGCCAGCGATCGACCTGCGGCGCGAATTCGTCGCCGATGAAGCGCCGCGCCTGCTCTTCCAGCAGGACGAGGTCCTCACTCATCCACGACGGCTGCGGAACGTTGAGGGCATTCATGGTGAGCGTTTCCCGGACGACTCAGCTTTTGGGCACAATAGAGCGCATGATGGCGGTGTGCGAGGGGTAGCGAGCAAGCACCCCGTCTGGATCGGCCCGGCCCGCGGTGATAGGACCTCCCCCGCCGGGACCAACCATGACAGATCAAGCGGATATCGATTCCAGCAGCCAGATCGACTCGCGCGCGGCTTGGCTGCGGCTGGCCGTGGCCGTGCTGCTGAGCACGGTCGGCGGCGTCGGCATGTGGTCGTTCATGGTCGCGCTGCCGGCGATCCAGGCGGATTTCGGCATCTGCCGCGGCGAGGCCTCACTCCCGTTTACGCTGGCCATGATCGGCTTTGCCTGTGGCGGCGTGCTGATGGGCAAGCTGGCCGACCGCTTCGGCATCGCGGTGCCGCTGGCGCTGGGTACGTTATTGCTGGTGCTCGGCTATCTGGCCGTCGGGTTATCGTCGCACCTGTGGCAGGTGGCCTGGGCTCACGGCCTGCTGATCGGCATCGGCTGCTCGGCGACCTTCGGCCCGCTGATGGCCGACATCTCGCACTGGTTCACACGCCGGCGCGGCATCGCGGTCGCCATCGCCGCCTCCGGCAATTATCTCGCCGGCACGGTGTGGCCGCCGATCGTGCAGCACTTCATCGCCACCGACGGCTGGCGCGCGACGCACACGGGCGTCGGTATCTTCCTGCTGATCACCATGCTGCCGCTGGTGTTCCTGCTGCGCAAACGCATCGTGCATTATGCCAGCGAAGCTTCTTCCGCCGCGCTGGCCAAGCGGCAGGCCGAGAGCCCGTTCTCGCCGATGACCTTGCAGGTGTTGCTGCTGATCGCCGGCGTCGCCTGCTGCGTGGCGATGTCGATGCCGCAGGTACACATCGTCGCCTATTGCGGCGACCTCGGTTACGGCGTAGCGCGCGGCGCCGAGATGCTGTCATTGATGCTCGGCTTCGGCATTATCAGCCGCGTGGCGTCCGGCTTCATCGCCGACCGCATCGGCGGCGTGCGTACGCTGCTGCTCGGCTCGGTGCTGCAAGGCGCCGCGCTGGTGATGTACGTGCTGTTCGACGGTTTATTTTCTCTTTATGTCATCTCGGCGCTGTTCGGTCTGTTCCAGGGCGGCATCGTGCCGAGCTACGCCATCATCGTGCGGGAATATTTCTCGCCGAAAGAGGCCGGCACCCGCGTCGGCCTGGTGCTGATGGCGACGCTGCTCGGCATGGCGCTGGGCGGCTGGATGTCGGGCGTGATCTTCGACCTCACGGGCTCGTATCAGGCGGCGTTCCTCAACGGCATTGCCTGGAATTTGATCAACGTCTCGATCATGGCATGGCTGCTGATGCGCTCGCGCGGCAAGCGAGCCTTCGCTCCCGCCGTCTAAATGTCAGTTTCCCGACATTGCGTGGATATTCGCGCGGCTATGTGTTAGTGACCCTTGTTGGCAGTGCCCACGCAACGTTAGAAGTGTGGGCGCGGGGCAATCTTAGTTGCGCATGACGTTATCCGAAAACTGGCACCCATTCGGGACCATGCGCTAGAGCGGGGGCTCGATGGACTTCAAAATTGCGCGGCCGGACGTCGTCCGGGCGATCAATCAGCGTTGGCTGCTCAAATTCTGGAAAAGGCATCTCGGGGCAAGCAAAGTCCCGCTGTGGCAGACGATCGAAGCCGAGAACCTGACGCGGGTGTCGGTAAGCCTGAGCTTCCTGGACGTGATTGGCGAAGGCGACGCCGCGCGTTTCCAAATCCGCTTCCACGGCGCCATGGTCGCCCAGGTCTACGGTGCGGACGATTGCCGAGGTCGATATCTTGATGAAATCATCCTGGCAAAACACCACGGCATGGGGCTTGCACCCTATTTCCATTCGTTGAAGACCGGCTGCCCGACCTACACCATTCATGACGTGACCGACCGCAACAACCGGCTGATCCATTTCGAGCGGCTGCTGCTGCCGTTTTCGCATGACGGCAACAGTGTCGACCGCATTCTGGCGTCGTTCGAATTCATCTGCGAGGACGGTGCTTTCGACAGCGACGTCCTGTTGAGGACGCAAATGGCAGCGGCGGCTTTGCGGCTGTCGGCGACGATCGAGCCGCAGACGATGGTGTAAATCGGTGGCATCCATAGCCATTTGGCTATGATAATCGTAAAAATGTTCATTTTACTTGTCGGGCGTGCTGCGGCTTCCATCGTCATGGCCAGCCAGTAGTCCGGAACGACCCGAAGTGATCAACAGCCTATTACTACGCCTTGGCGCAGTGTTTAACGCGTGGCGCGTTAAGTTGCAGCGTTGGCAACAGAAACAATACCGGCCGGAGCGTCACTACATGCGCGGGCCAGGTCCGAAGTCTCACAAAAAGTCAGGTCAAAAATCCTGCTAGATTCCGAAAAAACGTCGGGAAGGGAACAATGAAGAATATACTGCTGAAAAGCATCTTTGTGACTGCCGTTGTCATGGCCGCAAGTAATGCGTCCATGGCGCAGACGGCCGCTACGGCCCCAGTGAAAATTGTCGTCGGCGTTGCGGCCGGGGGAGTAGTTGACCCTTATGCGCGTATTGTTTCCGAGCATATGGAGAAGACACTCCATAAAACGATGATTGTAGAGAACAAGCCAGGCGCCAACGGCAACATCGCGGCGCAGGCCGTGATCGATGCACCCGCCGATGGCCAGACGATCTGGATCGGCACGCAGTCGATGACCGAGATCAATCCAAGCGCTTACTCGAACCTGCGCTGGTCGATGAAGAATTTCGTTCCGATCGTAAAGGGTGTTGAGGCGCCGCTCGTGCTTGTGACGCATCCGAGCGTGCCCGCGAAGACGCTGCCCGAATTGGTGGATTATGTGAAGAAGAACCCCGGCAAGCTTAGTTATGCATCGTTCAGCCCCGGAACCCCTTCTCACTTCCTCGGCTTTCAGTTGAACGAACGCTTTGGCCTCGATCTGACGCACGTCCCGTATAAAGGCTCGGGGCCCCAAACAACCGACCTCGTCGCTGGACATGTCCTTATCGGGTTCAGCCAGCTTGGAACCACCGTGCCGCATATTGCTGCAGGCAAGTTGAATGCCATTGCGGTCACGAGTAGCGAGCGCTCGCGCTTCCTGCCCGAGGTCCCAACCATGACCCAACTTGGTCATGCGGACTTCGCCACGACAATCTGGTTTGGCATGTTCGTGCGCGCGGAAACGCCGGCGCCGATCGTAAACGCATACGTGGATGCCGCCAAAGCCGCCCACACCAATCCGGATGTAAAGAAGAAACTCGAAGCGCTTGGGTTTGACGTGCCTGGACAAACCGGCCCGAAGGTGGCGGCAGATATCGAAGCTCAGACCAAACGCTGGGCGCGTGTAATCCAGACGACGGGGTTCAAAGCGGACTAGGCGAACCGCCGCTGCCCCGTATCAGGATCAAAATTGCCGAACGGTGACGGCATCGCCGATGTCGAAAGACATCAGATCATCGCCGATTACGAGAGGCCCTTGATAGTGTTGGCGGGTCTCGGCGAGCAGTTCCTCGACGGTGACGGCCGGAATCTGGTCGGTACCAGGCAGCACCATGTGGATGTAGGCGGCAAGCTTGGGTTTGGTCTGAGTGAACACCGACGCCGCCTCGCGCGGCGACGTGTGATGGTCCAGTATCCGCTTCATCGCCGGATTTCGCAGCAACTCGGGTCTGGCTGCGCCGACCTCGTGAATTAGCAGATCGGCGTCCTTGCCGTATTTGACCACGTTGGGATGATAACGCGTGTCGCCTGACAGTACTGCGCTCCGGCCCTGGTATTCGAACCGATAGCCGTAGGCAGGCTTAATGAGGTCACCGTGGTCGACTTCGAACGCGATGACCTTCAGACCATCGCTCTCGAAAACGATACCGTCGGCGTCGAACTCGCTTACATCGGTCTTGATGCCATCGACCGGCATCTTCTCGTCCTGCATACGGATATCGATATCCAGTGAATAGGCTTCCTCGAGCTTTGCCATCAGGTGTTTCGAACCGTGTGGCCCGATCACTCGAAAGGGCGCCCTTCGCTGCCCCCAAGGCGGCGCAAGCCAACCGGTCAGCCACAAATCCGGAATGCCCGAGATGTGGTCAGAGTGAAAATGGGTGATGAACAGCGCGTCGATGCGACCCAATGGAATCTTTAGTTGCCACAGCCTGATGCTCGAACCGCGGCCAGCATCCACCATCAGCTTCTGATTACCGGCTTCGATCAGCACACTCGATCCGAAACGGTCTGGCCGCGGCGTCGGCGTACCGGAGCCCAGAATGGTGACGCGGAAATCGCTTTGGCCTTCGTGCAATTTTGTAGGTCCCTCTTCCTGCTGGCTCACGTTCTTGGACGAAATCGGCAGCCAGTAGAAATGAATTTTTCGAGGACGA
Organism: Hyphomicrobiales bacterium; assembly: GCA_031389925.1. GTDB lineage: Bacteria > Pseudomonadota > Alphaproteobacteria > Rhizobiales > Xanthobacteraceae > Pseudolabrys. Next base: position 5,893 of record JANMSZ010000571.1, read on the forward strand.
TTATTGCCAATTGGCTATACGTGCCGTGGGCCTTGTTTCGCCACCGCACGAACGGCCTCAATCATCCGCTGCGTGGTTTGGGATATTTTCGAATCCGCCCGAACTGTAATTCCCACAGGCCCTTCCAGTGACCGGCTATAGGCGCGCAATTCAACCAGGAATTTGCTGGCGGCAGGAGACGCCAGATAACCGCGCGGGAGAAACCAGACTGCATCTGTCTGTTGGACATAAGCATGGCCGAAATCCGAGGATGTCGTCTCGACCAAGTCGACAGGCGGCGGAATGCCTTGCGTAAGCAGAAATCGGTCGATCTCCTGCCGTATGATCGTTCCGTGGGACGGCATGACACAGGGATATCCGCCGATCATAGTAAGCTTGAATTGCTTCACCTTCGTCAGCGGATGACCACGCCGGACGGCTGCGATCAGAGGCTCGGAATACAGATGTTCAAAAGCAAGGCCTATCATGTATTCCGGCTGCGCAAGCCTTCCGACAACAAGCTCCAACTCGCCGATACGAAGCTGTTCGAGCAGCCGTGCGTTGTCGCCCGTGACGACACGAACGGTGGTTTCGGCGGCACTATGCTTGAACAGACGGACGGCTTTCGGGGCGATGCTGGCCGCTACGTTTGGCAAAACACCGACGCGGACTTCCTGCCCCTTCGCCACTTGATACTGCCTGACGCTGGTAATTCCTTCTCGCATTGATGCAACACTGGCCGCGGCATGTTCAAGGAATACCTCGCCAGATCGCGTCAACAGCATGCCTTTCTTATCGCGCGCGAAAAGCTTGACGCCGAGCGCCTCTTCTAGTTCCCGCAATGTCTTTGAAAGAGCCGGCTGAGTAATCGCCAGGATGTCGGCGGCCCCGCCGACACTGCGCAATTGGGCAATGGTGAGAAAACATTGCAAGTGGCGAAAGCGAATTCGAATATCGGACATATGCGCACCTGCGAATAACCGTCCGGTTATAGCAGATTCGACAACTGACTGGCAGCTATTCTTGGGGCCATTGGCCCGCGCAGCGTTTAGAACGCCTCCGCCGGCAATTCCATGATCGAGCCCGCGCCCGACTGGATGCGCACGAGGTGCGTGGCGGTTTCCGGCATCATGCGCTCCATGAAGAAGCGCGCGGTGACCAGCTTGGCCTGGAAGCGTGGATCGGCGCCATTGCCGGACTCGTTAGCTATTTTGGCATTGGCAGCGTCCGCTATCCTGCACCACATGTAGCCGAGCGCGACCAGACCGAACATATGCATGTAGTCGGTGGCGCCGGCGCCGGCGTTGTCGGGCTTGGCCATCGCGTTCTGCATGAACCACATGCTCGCCTGCTGCAGGTGGCCGGCAGCGACGCCGAGCGGCGTCACCAGCGGCTTCATCTTTTCGTCGGCCGACTTCTCTTTGATGTAGCCGCCGACTTCGCCGAGGAACGCCATCAGCGCGCGGCCGCCGTCCTTGCCGAGCTTGCGGCCGACCAGATCGAGCGCCTGAATGCCGTTGGCCCCTTCATAAATTTGAGCAATACGCGCGTCGCGCACGAATTGCTCCATGCCGTGCTCGGCGATGTAGCCGTGGCCGCCGAACATCTGCTGCGCCATCACGGTGTTGGCGAAACCTGTGTCGGTGCACACGCCTTTGACCACCGGCGTCAGCAGACCCATGAAGTCGTCGGCGCTCTGGCGTTCTTTCTCGTCCTGCGAACGATGGGCGATGTCGCCTTTGAGCGCGGTCCACAGCACCAGCGCGCGCGCCGCTTCGTTGAAGGCACGGATCGTCATCAAGGTGCGGCGCACGTCCGGATGCACGATGATCGGGTCGGCGGCCTTGTCGGGGAATTTCGCGCCGGAGATAGCGCGGCCCTGCAGGCGCTCCTTGGCGTAGATCGCGGCATTCTGATAGGCGACCTCGGATTGCGCCAAACCTTGAACACCAACACCAAGTCTTGCCTCGTTCATCATCGTGAACATCGCCGGCAGGCCGCGATTTTCTTCGCCGACCAGCCAGCCAACGGCGCCATCGTAATTCATCACGCACGTCGAATTGCCGTGGATGCCCATCTTCTCTTCGATCGAGCCGCAGGTCACGCCGTTGCGCGCGCCCAATGAGCCGTCATCCGCAACCATGAATTTCGGCACGACGAACAAAGAAATTCCCTTGGTGCCGGCCGGTGCGCCTTCGATACGCGCCAGCACCAGGTGGATGATGTTGTCCGACATGTCGTGTTCGCCGGCGGAGATGAAAATCTTGGTGCCGGAAATCTTGTAGCTGCCGTCGCTTTGCTTGACCGCCTTGGTGCGTAGTTGGCCCAAGTCCGTGCCGCAATGCGGCTCGGTCAGATTCATGGTGCCGGTCCAGACACCTTCGACCATCTTCGGCAGATATTTGGTCTTTAGTTCCTGCGACGCATGCGTCAGCAGCGCGGCGATGGCGCCCTGGGTCAGGCCCGGATACATGGCGAAGGCCATGTTGGCCGAGCAGAGCAATTCGTTGACCGCGACCGTCACGGTGGCGGGCAGGTCCTGGCCGCCATATTCGGCCGGCACCGAGATGCCGATCCAGCCGCCGTCGATGATCTGCTTATAGGCGGCCTTGAAGCCGGTGGGCGTAGTGACGCTGCCGTCGGGATGGCGCTCGCAGCCTTCCTTGTCGCCGACGCGGTTGAGCGGGGTGAGCACCTCTTCGCTGAACTTGGCCGCCTCGGCCAGGATCGCCTCGATCACGTCGGGCGAGGCGTCGGCAAAGCCCGGCAGGTTGCCATAGCGATCGAGGTGCAGGACGTCGTTGAGCAGAAACAACGTGTCGTCGACCGGCGCTTTATATGTCGGCATAGCTACCCCCTTTTCCGGCTTTGGCGGCTCGCAGGAGGCGGGCGCCGTTAACGATTCGTTAACTAATAGCCGGTTGCGACCGATTTAAGATCGGCCGCGGTTTCCCCCGAAACAAGGCTGAGAATGACGCAGGCCGCTTTCAGCCGCGTTAAAGCCTTAGCCTGGGCCGGGCGACGGAAATTCCCGGTAAAATCCGGCACTTCGGCCAAACGTTAACGGCCTGTTTACCGCAAACGTTAAAAAGTCGGTGCGTGGACTGAGAACCGCGCCCGTATCCACCTGCCCTTAACGGATGCCGGTTCCACGAGAGTCGATCAAGGCTCTTTGCCCCTCCACCTCGAACGTGGGTGAGCATGAAATTCGGCGTCCCGTGGAGTGTCAAAGGCATACGACCGGAAGCGCGCGAGACCGCGAGGGAAGCGGCGCGCCGGTCCGGCATGTCTTTGGGCGATTGGCTGAACTCCGTCATCTTGCATCAAGCCGCGCAGGACACGTCCGACTACGATGACGACGAAGTGACGGACAGTCATGAACTCTCCGCCGTCAACCAGCGCCTCGACGATCTCACGCGGCGCATCGAGCATTTCGCCCGCACCGGCCCCGCGGCCTATGCGCCCAAAAACGCGTCCATGCATGCGCGCAACGAACCGAGCCGCGACGACAGCGGCCAGATCGCCGAACTGATCAACCGCCTCGACCGGCGGCTCGACCAATTCGTCAATGCCTCGCGCCCGATCAACGCGCCGCCGCTACAGCCGGCCATGCAACCTTATGCGCCGCCACATCTGCCGCCGGTGCCGGCGATGCGCATGCCGCCGGCTCTCGATCTGGCGGTCGCCGAGATCGCCGCGCGCCAGCGCGCGCTGAACGGCCAGCCGGCGCCGCAGCGGCCTGCCATGATGGGCGCGCCTGTCCACCCGCCGCAGCCCGCGCCGGCGCTGATGCCGATGCCGACCCAGGACCTGTCCGGGCTCGAGGATCAGCTCCGCAAGATCACCAATCAGATCGAGACGCTGCACAAGCCGGGCGTCGAGGAAGCCATCAACGCGCTGCGTGGCGAGCTCGGCGATATTAGCCGCGCGCTCACCGACGCGATGCCGCGCCAGGCGATCGACGCCATCGAACGGCAGATTCAGGGTCTCAACCAGCGCATCGCCGAAGGCCGCCAGGCCGGTATGGATGGCGGCGCATTGTCAGGCGTCGAACACGGCCTCGCCGAAGTGCGCGACGCGCTGCGCGGCCTGACGCCGGCTGAAAATCTGGTCGGGTTCAACGACGCGGTCGCCGGGCTCGCGCACAAGATCGATCTGATCGTGGCGCAGAAAGACCCCGAGCAACTGCATCAGCTCGAGCACGCCATCACCACGCTGCGCGACATGGCGACCCATGTGGCATCGACCGAAGCGGTGACCGGGCTCTCCCAACACGTCGAGCAACTCGCCCAGCGGGTCGAGCACCTGGCGGCGGCCGCAACCGGCAGCGACGCGCTCAACAATCTCGAGCACCGTATTTCCGCGCTGGCCGATGCACTGGCCGAGCGTTCGCAGAGCGGCGGCAACGTGCCGCCGATGCTTGAATCGCTGGTACATTCGCTGTCCGACAAGATCGAACTGATCCAGCAGTCGCGCGGCGACAATGTCGCTTCGCAGCACCTCGAAGATCAGATCGTCGCGCTGGTGCAGCGGCTGGACGCGTCCGACTCGCGCCTCGGCCACCTCGAGGCCATCGAGCGCGGCCTCGCCGACCTGCTGGTCCACATCGAGGAGATGCGGGCCAACAAAGACAGCGGCGGCATCCGCGCCGACAATTCGCCGGCGGTGGTCGAACTCAAGCACGATATCGCGCGCACCCAGGACGCACTCGAAGCCGTCAACGGCACGCTCGGCCACGTCGTCGATCGACTGGCGATGATCGAGAGCGGCATCCGCGGCGAGGGCCGCAAGCGCCCGGTCAGCGAAGAGGAATTCAACGAGGCGCTCAAGCCGATCGGCAAGGTCGCGGCCCGCGCGGTCGTCGAGCCGAAGCCGGCGGCCAGGCCGCCGGTTCAGCCCGCGCCTACGCCGGCTCCTCCCACCATCACGCCGCAAGTTCAGCAGTATGTGCAGCAGCACGCGCAACAGCATGTGCAGCCGCCACAGCCGGCTCCCGCGCCGCCCCCCGCCGCCAAGCGCCTGCCGCCGGCCGGCACCCTGGCGATCAATCCCGATCTGCCGCCCGACGAGCCGCTCGAGCCCGGTTCGGGCCCGCCGAAATTCCGCGCCAACCCAGCCGCCCGCATCGCCGCCTCCGAAGCGGCGCTCGGCGGCGCCGGTCCCGGCGGCGCGTCGTCCGCCGCCGGCAAATCCGGCTTCATCGCCGCGGCCCGCCGCGCCGCCAATGCCGCGATCCAGACCGGCAACGAGCGCCCGGTACCGCCGCAGCCCGACGTTCTCGAACTGGAAGACCCGGACGCACCGTCCTTGCGCGGCAAGGTGATGAAGCGCGTCAAGTCGCTGTTCATCGCCGCCAGCGTCGTCGCCATCGCGGTCGGCTCGATTCAGATCGCCGGCAACTATTTCCTGTCCGGCAAGACCGAAACCGTCAAAACCGCCGCGACCGCGACGGAGGACGACACCACCGGCGGCATCGAATCGGCGCCCGCGACGACGGCGCCGGTCACTATGGCCGCCAACCCGCTCGCGCCGCCGAAGCTGCCCGGCATGACGCCGCCCACGGCCGCAAATACCAACACCGCCACGGCGCCGGCCAATTTCGCGCCGACGTCGCCGGGCATGCCGTCTTTGCTCAGCCCGCCGGCCTTGAGCACGCGGCCCGCGGCACCAAAGAACGACGTCACCGGCTCGATCCCTTCGGGACCGCCGCGGCAACCCACCGTATTGCCGAGCACGGCGCCCGTGGGCGATCGCCTGCCCGTCGCCATCGGCGGCAACAAATTGCGTAGCGCCGCCGTCGCCGGCGATGCCGCGGCGGCCTACGAGATCGCGGTGCGCTTCGCGGAAGGCCGCGGCGTGCCTATCAACCAGGAAGAGGCCGCGCGCTGGTTCGAGCGCGCCGCCAGCAGGGGCATTGCCCCGGCGCAATTCCGCTACGCCAGCCAGTTGGAAAAGGGCCAAGGCGTGAAGAAGGACCTGGTGACGGCGCGCAAGCTCTATCTCGCCGCCGCTGCCAAGGGTAACGGCAAGGCGATGCATAACCTTGCGGTGCTCTATGCCGAAGGCGTCGAGGGCAAGCCGGATTATGCCAACGCCGCGCAGTGGTTCCGCAAGGCGGCGCAGCGCGGCATCGCCGACAGCCAGTACAATCTCGGCGTTCTGTGCGCCCGCGGCCTCGGCACCGAAAAGAACGTGGCCGAGTCCTATCAATGGTTCTCGCTGGCCGCGGCGCAAGGCGACAAGGAATCCGCCAAGAAACGCGACGAAATCGCCGCCCACATGGACGCCAACACGCGCGCCGCCGCCGAGCGGGCGGTGGCGACCTTCGCGATCGAGCCGCAGCCATCGGAAGCGACCTCGGTGCCCGAACCGGCCGGCGGCTGGGACGGCGTCACCGCCGCGCCACCGGCACAGAGCAAGCCGCGGATCGTCGGGCCGCTGTCGCTCGGCGCCTTGCAAACCGGAAAGCGCTGATCGGCCCCCGCCCGCGCGCGACCGTTAAGGCCGATCCGAAATTTAACTTGCAAAAGTCGCAGCCGCTGGGATTTTTGCAGAAGTATCGATGACGATTCCCCGCGCGATGGTGTTAACACTGCATGGTAATTGCCGGCGGCGCGGCCGGCCCCGAGCCTTTGGCCTCGAACGCCGGACGACGCCGCTTGCAAATCTACCTACCGATCGCCGATCTGCCCGTTAACATCTTCCTCGTGCTGGGGATGGGACTCGCGGTCGGCTTCATCTCCGGCATGTTCGGCATCGGCGGCGGCTTCCTGATGACGCCGCTGTTGATCTTCATCGGCATCTCGCCAGCGGTCGCGGTGGCGAGCGTCGCCAGCCACATCGCCGCTTCCTCGTTCACCGGCGCGATCAGTTATTGGCGTAAGCGTGCCCTCGACCTGGCGCTGGCCATGATGCTGCTCAGCGCCGGCATTGTCGGCACCGCGGTCGGCGTCTGGCTGTTCACCAAATTGCGCGAACTCGACCAGCTCGATTTGATGATCGGCCTGTCCTACGTGACGCTGCTGACCGCGGTCGGCGGCATGATGATCTACGAGAGCGTGCGGGCGGAATTGCGCACGCGCAAAGGCATGCCGGCGACCCTGCGCCGCCCGGGCAGCCACACCTGGCTGCACGGCCTGCCGTTCAAGCTGCGCTTCAAACGCTCGAAGATCTATGTTTCGGCGATCCCGGTCTGGGCCATCGGCTTCACCATCGGCTTCATCGGCGCCATCATGGGTATCGGCGGCGGCTTTTTGCTGGTGCCGATGCTGATCTATTTCCTGCGGGTGCCGACCGCGACCGTCATCGGCACCTCGATGGTGCTGACGCTGGTCACCATGGCCTCGGCCACCGTGATGCACGCCGCGACCAACCACCTGGTCGACGCCATCTTGGCGCTGATCCTGATGGTGGGCGGCGTGATCGGCGCGCAATTTGGTGTTCGTACAGGACAAAAAATGCGCGGCGAACGGCTGCGGCTGCTGCTTGGCCTTCTGGTGTTCGCCGTCGGCTTGCGCTTTGCCTATGAACTGGTGATCAGGCCGGACGATCTATTCTCCCTGCGCCACGTGAGGGCCTCGTGATGCGGCGCATCGCGCTCACATTTCTGATCGTGCTGGCGGTCTGCGGACCTGCCGCGGCCGAACGGCTGGTGGTGTCGCTGTCGAACCACCGCGTCGAGGTGACGTCGAGTTTTACCGGCGAGGACCTCGTGCTGTTTGGCACTGTCGAGCCCGACAACGCCCGAACGCCGCAGCGGCCGCCCTATGACCTGGTGGTCACCGTGGTCGGACCGCGCGAGACCATACGGACGCGGCGCAAGGAGCGCGCGCTCGGCATCTGGATCAATACCGAGTCGCGCGAGTTCGTGCGCGCGCCGTCTTATCTGTCGATCCTGAGCAACCGGCCGGTCACCGAGATCGCCAACCAGGAGGTGCTGCGGCGGTTGCAGATCGGGCTCGACAACTACCTGATGCCGCAGCGCATCGGTCCCGATGTCGCCGACACCGTGCGCGACGATCCGTTCCGCGTCGCCTTTGTGCGGCTGGAGACCGAGCAAGGACTCTATCGCGAGGACCCCACTGCGGTGACGTTCCTGACTCCGACCGTGTTCCGCGCCGCGATCCCGCTGCCGGCCAACGTGCCGACCGGGAGCTACTCGATCGACGTCAAGCTGTTCGCCAAGGGCGTGCAAGTCGCGGGCGCCAATTCGGCGCTGGAGGTGATCAAGACCGGCATCGAACAGTATGTCGCCGACGCCGCGCGCGACCACGGCCTGCTCTACGGCTTCGTCACCGCGCTGATGGCGCTGTTCATCGGGTGGTTTGGCAGCGTGGTGTTTAGGCGCGACTAATCCGGTAGGCAGCGCATGGGCGCGCAGCGTCCATGGCTCAGGGCGCGGCCACGACGATCAGGCCGGGCACGGCGACGCCTTTCTCGTTGCGGCTCGACGCGGACACGAGACTGACCGGCGTCAGCTTGGCCGCCGCCAGCGCCGCGCGCACATGCGTGACGCCATGGGCGTAACGCAAGGTATCGCGCAGGATCACATCGCCGCCGTCGTGGGTCTCCGCGCTGAAAACGATCAGGCCGTCTGGCGCGAGCAGCGGCGCCGCGGCGGCCAGCACCGGGGCGATATCGTCGAGGTAGCCGAACAGATCGGCGGCGAGGATCAGGTCGTAGCGGACCTGCGCCGCAGCCTCGCCGCGCAGAAAGCCAACGGCCTCGCCTTCGACCAGCCGTTCGTAGACATTCTTGGCGCGCGCCTGCGCGACCATGGCCGGCGACAGATCGACGCCGGTGAGATTTTGGCAGAGCGGCCGGAACGCCGCGCCGCCCAGGCCGGTGCCGCAGCCGAGATCGAGCGCCGTGGCGAAAGTCACGCCAGGGCGCGCCGCCTGTACCGCGCGCAGCATCAGTTCCGGCGCCTGATAGCCGAGCCCGACACGCAGGGCGTTATCGAAGCTCTGCGCATAACCGTCGAACAGCGTGCGGACATAGCCTTCCGACATGGCGGCGGCCTCTTGGGCGCCGAGCCGCGTGAGGCGGAGGCTGGCGCCGTGCCGGTCCTCCACGTCACTGGCCTTGGCCTGCTCGAACGCCAGGATGGCGCCGGTGCGGTCGGCCAGCTTTTCGCGCAAAGCCCCCAGCGCGAACCAGGCTGCGCCGTAATCGGGCTTGAGTTCGACCGCCTGGGACAGCACGTCGGCCGCCCCGGCAAGATCGCCCTTGGCCTCCAGATCGCGCGCCCATTCGAAGCGGCGGTCGACGATGACATCGCCCGAGGTGAGAAAGATGGCGTCCATTCTTCTATCCTGTCATGGCCGGGCTTGACCGCCTATGCGAAGGCAGGCAGGAAAAATCATGCCCAACGAACTTGAGCCGACGGAGCGACCGATGGCCAACAACGCCGTGAACCGTTTTTTTGGCGGCTCGCCGCTGGCGGTGCTGGGACGTCTCGTCCTGGTGTCGATACTTGTGGGCGTTGTACTATCCGCTCTCGGCCTCGACCCGTTCGACATCGTGCGCAGCCTGGAGCGGCTGGCGCAGTCGATCTGGAACATGGGCTTCGACGCGCTCCGCTGGATCTGGCGCTATCTGCTGCTGGGCGCCGTGATCGTGGTGCCGATCTGGCTGATCCTACGCCTGATCAACGCGCCGCGCGGCAAATAATCAACTCGGCCAACTCTCCGCCGTCATATCCGCCGCGTCGCTGCCGACCATCGAGGCGAGCGAATCGCGGTGGCCGCGTTTCATCGCCGCCAGCAGGTCGGCCTTGATCGCCGACACCATGCCGATGCCGCGATAGACCAGCCCGCTGTACAGCTGGATCAAAGTCGCGCCGGCCTTGATCTTGGCGATCGCGGTGGCGCCGGAATCGATGCCGCCGGCGCCGATCAAGGGGAACGCGCCCTCGGCGCGCACAAAGGTCTCCGCCAGCATACGGGTCGAGAGTTTGAACAGCGGCTTGCCCGACAGCCCTCCCGCTTCGCGCGCTTTGTCGCGCTCGCGCAGCGAGCCCGGCCGCGAGATCGTGGTGTTGCCGACGATCATGCCGTCGACGCGGCGCTTGCGGGCAATACCGACCACGTCGTCGAGATCGGGCAGTGTCAGGTCGGGCGCTATCTTCAGCAGCACCGGCGTAGGTCCCGCCAACGGCCGCACCCGTTCACGCGCCTCGATCACCCGCGCCAGCAGATCGTCGAGCGCCGAGGCCTGCTGCAGGTCGCGCAGGCCCGGTGTATTGGGCGACGACACGTTGACGGTGAAATAGCTCGCCACCGGCGCGAAGGTCTCGATCAGCCGGACATAGTCGCCGGCGCGGTCGGCGGTGTCGCGGTTGGCGCCGACATTGACGCCGACGATGCCGCCGGCGTCGGCGCGGGCGGCCAGGCGCGCCAGCACCGCGGCGCTGCCTTCATTGTTGAAGCCAAGCCGGTTGATGACGCCCTCGTCCGCCGCCAGTCGGAACACGCGCGGGCGCGGGTTTCCCTTCTGCGCGCGCGGGGTGACAGTGCCGACCTCTACGAAACCGAAGCCCAGCCGCAGCATGGCGTCCGGGGCCAGGGCGTTCTTGTCGAAACCGGCGGCCAGCCCGACCGGATTGGGGAAATTCAGCCCGAAGGCGCGGACGCCCAGTTCAGGCGGCTCCGGGGCCGGCCGCGGCAGCGGCATAAAGCGCAGGGCCTTGATCGCCAGCGTATGCGCGTCCTCCGGGTCGAGCGCCCGCATGAAGGGGCGAGACAGGCGGTCGATCAGGCCGATCACGAGCGGCTCCAGGAAATACCCATGAATTCGACCCTATCGGCGCATCTTGGGGATGTTCAAGGCAAGGCTGACGAATCCTTGTGACAAAGTCGCGACTCACGGTTATAATTCCTAAAGATGGACGTAATGCGCCGCCCACCACCTATTTTAGGGGATAATCCGGATTCGCCATGCTGACACATAACCAGATCTGGACGGCCATCGACCGTCTCGCCGCCCGCGCCAAGCTCACCGCCTCGGGCCTTGCCAAGAAATCGGGGCTCGACCCGACCACCTTCAACAAGTCGAAGCGCATCACCCCGGAAGGAAGGCCGCGCTGGCCCTCGACCGAATCGGTGGCCAAGGCGCTCGCCGCCACCAGCACCAAGGTCGACACCTTCGTCACCCTCATCACCGATGGCGGCAAGCCGCTTATCACCAGCGTGCCGCTGATCGGCTTTGCTCAAGCCGGCGCCGGCGGCTTTTTCGACGATGGCGGTTTCCCGGTGGGCAAAGGCTGGGAAGAGATCGCCTTCCCCTCCGTCACCGACGAACACGCTTATGCGCTGGAAATTTCCGGCGACTCGATGAAGCCCGCCTATCGCGACGGCGATATCATCGTGGTGTCGCCCGGCGCGCCGGTGCGCAAAGGCGACCGCGTCGTGGTCAAGACCAAGAACGACGAAGTCATGGTCAAGGAACTCAAGCGCAAGAACAGCAAGGTTTTGGAGCTCAAATCGCTCAATGCGGAACACCGCGACCGTACGATGGCGATGGCCGATGTGGTCTGGATCGCGCGCATCGTCTGGGCGAGCCAGTAGCTCTCGCAAGAAGTATTTCTGCACCGCACTTTTGCTGGAACCTCGCATACGGTTCGGCTAGTGTCGCGCGTCCAATTCAGCCTTGGGGGGCTCCATGACTCAAGAAACACTCGTTCATCCGTCCGCCTGCACGTGCTGCGGCGACATGCTGCGCACGCGCTTCGACCGCCGGCGTTTCCTGCAACTGGGTGCCGGCGCCGGCATGCTGGCCGCGTTTCCCTCGCTCGCCTTCGGCGCGAGCGGAAACTACGACGCTATGCTGGTGACCTGCATCGATCCGCGCTTTCCGCAGCCGACCATCAATTACATGAAAAGCCGCAAGATGATTGGCAAATACAGCCAGTTCACTTTTGCCGGTGCTTCGATCGGCGTGGTCGCGCCCGCCTTCAAGACCTGGGCGCCGGCGTTCTGGGACAATCTCGCGGCGTCGATCCAACTGCACAATATTCCGAAGGTGATCGCGATGAATCATCGCGACTGCGGCGCGGCCAAGATCGCCTACGGCGCGGACGCGGTTGCCAATCCGAAAATCGAGACCGAGACCCACAAGGCCGCGCTGATGGAATTCAAGAAGCAAGTTGCCGAACGGCAGCCGAAGCTGAAGGTCGAACTCGGCCTGATGGCGGTCAACGGCAAGGTGGAGATGTTCAGCTAATCGGCTGAGCGAACAATAAAGCCCTCATCCTTGACGGGATGAGGGCTTTTTTATCGTCTTACGCGCTTCGCGCCTTTTTGCTTTAGGCGCTCCGCGCCAGGGCGCCGTCGATCATGTCGACAGTGTTCTGCAGGCCATAGACTGCCACGAAGGACCCGAAGCGCGGGCCCTTCTCCTGGCCGAGCAGCACCTGGTACAGCATGTTGAACCAGTCGAGCGACACGCCCGGCTTGCCGTCCTTGGCTTTTTTCTTTTCGTCGAGGAACGGCTCGCGGCGGCCGATCTCGTAGACCACATCCTGGATCTGCTCCGCAGTCGCCTCAGCCGGCAACTGGCCAAGCGCGTCGCGCAAGTCGGTCAATGCGGCGCGCTCAGAGTTGGTCGGCTGGCGGAATTTCTTGGTCGGCAGCACGAAGTCGCGGAAATAATGGATGGCGTATTGCACCATCGCGTCGAGCTTGGGGTGCGTCTGCGCGGTAACGCCCGGCCGGTAGCGGCCGATGAAGCCCCATAGCGTCCCGGCGTTTTCCGCATTGGACGACGACACCAGCGTCAGCAGCATCGTGAAGGTCACCGGCATGTCGGGCTTCGGCGGATTGCCGGCGTGGATGTGCCAGACCGGATTGCCGAGGCGGTGCTTGATCTCCTGCTTCTCGTAGCCGTCGAGGAACTGCTGATAGTCGTCGACCTGACGCGGGATGACATCGAAGTACAGGCGCTTGGCCGACTTCGGCTCGCGGTACATGAACAGCGACAGACTCTCCGGCGCTGCGTAACGCAGCCATTCGTCGATGGTCAGGCCGTTGCCCTTCGACTTGGAAATCTTCTGGCCGTTCTCGTCGAGGAACAGTTCGTAATTGAAGCCTTCCGGCGGCAGGGCATCCAACGCGCGGCAAATTTCACCGGACAGCTTCACCGAATCGATCAGGTCCTTGCCGGCCATTTCATAGTCGACGCCGAGCGCGACCCAGCGCATCGCCCAATCCGGCTTCCACTGCAGCTTGCAACGGCCGCCGGTGACCGGCACCGTGTAGCGCTCCTGCGTTTCCGGATCTTCATAGGTGATGGTGCCGCGCTTGGCGTCGTGCGACAGGATCGGCACCTGCAGCACCACGCCGCTGCGCGGATCGATCGGCAAAAATGGCGAATAGGTCGCGGCGCGCTCCTCGCGCAATGACGGCAGCATGATTGCCATCACCGGATCGAACCGCTCCAGCATCTTGAGCAGCGTGGCATCGAAGCGGCCGGACTTGTAGCAATCGGTCGACGACATGAATTCATAGTCGAAGCCGAAATGATCGAGGAACGCGCGCAGCCGCGCATTGTTGTGCTCGCCGAAGCTCGGATGCGTGCCGAACGGATCGGGCACCTTGGTCAGCGGCTTGCCGAGATGCGCAGTCAGCATCTCCTTGTTCGGCACGTTGTCCGGCACCTTGCGGAAGCCGTCCATGTCGTCGGAAAAGGCGATCAGCCGCGTCTTGATTTTGTCGTCGGTCAGCGTGCGGAAGGCGTGACGCACCATGGTGGTGCGCGCCACCTCGCCGAAGGTACCGATATGCGGCAGGCCCGAGGGGCCGTAGCCGGTCTCGAAGATGACTTCGTCTTTGGGCTGCTTCTTGAGGCGCGCGACGATCTTGCGCGCTTCCTCGAACGGCCAGGCATTCGATTGCTCGGCGAGAGTACGTAAATCTTGCACGGTTTCGGCGGTCATCGACATCGTGTAACTCCGGGCGCAGACATAGGGAAAGGCCCCTACCCCGTCAAATCAGGCCGCAAAGCGGCGAAGGAATAGCGTGACCGTTTCCAGCGACATCCACCTTTCGGGCGAGCGAACCGCTGCCGTCATCGGCGGCGGCCCGGCCGGGCTCATAGCGGCCGAACTGCTGGCGCGGGCCGGCGCCAAGGTGACCGTCTACGACCAGATGGCGGCGCTCGGCCGCAAGTTTCTCATGGCCGGCCGCGGCGGGCTCAACCTCACGCACAGCGAAGACCTCGCGACGTTTCTCACCCGCTATGGCGACATCGATCCGCTGTTGCGCACCGCGATCGAGGCATTCCCGCCGGCGGCCTTGCGCGCCTGGAGCGACAGCCTCGGCCAGCCGACCTTTGTCGGCTCCAGCGGACGGGTGTTTCCGACCGTGCTGAAGACATCGCCACTGCTGCGCACCTGGCTGCTGCGGCTCAACAATCTCGGCGTCACCTTCAAGCTGCGCCATCGTTGGACCGGCTGGGACGAGGAAGGCAGCCTGCGTTTCGTCGCAGCGGGAAAAGACGTGTTGGTCGAGCCCAACGTCACCGTCCTCGCGCTCGGCGGCGCGAGTTGGCCGAAGCTCGGCTCCGACGCGTCATGGGTCGAGACGCTGCACGAGCAAGAGATCGGGGTGACGCCGCTGCGGCCGGCCAATTGCGGCTTTACCGTTGGCTGGACCGAAGTGTTCCGCAAGTTCGAAGGCCAGCCGCTCAAAGGCATCGCCATGACGTACGCCGGTCGCAGCGTGCGCGGCGAGGCCATGATTACGCGCGACGGCCTGGAAGGCGGCGCGGTCTACGCGCTGTCGTCGCCGATCCGCGCGGCGATCGAACGCCACGGCGATACGACCGTCACGATCGATCTGATGCCTGACGTCAGCGCTGCGAAGCTGACCGAGCGGCTGTCGGCGCCACGCGGCAAGCAATCGCTGTCGAATTTCCTGCGCAAGGCGACGCATCTTTCGGCGGCGGCGCTGGCGCTAGTGCGCGAGGCAGCGTTGTCGAAAAATCTGTCGCTGCCGTCGATGAAAGCGCCAGATCTCGCCGCCCTCATTAAAGCCGCGCCGGTGCGGTTGATCGGGGTGCAGCCGATCGCCACCGCGATCTCGACCGCCGGCGGCGTCAGCTTCACTGAGCTGGACGACGGCTTCATGCTGAAGCGTTATCCGGGGATCTTCGTCGCCGGCGAAATGCTCGACTGGGACGCGCCGACCGGCGGTTATCTGTTGCAGGCTTCGTTCGCCACCGGCGCCGCCGCCGCGCGCGGCGCCATCCAATGGCTGAAGTTCAATAAGGGCTGATCGGGAAATAGCGCAGCCACAGATCGGTGAAGCGGCCTTTCTCCCACAGCCGGAACAGCGCCCAGTTGAAGGCCTGCCGCATCAGATCGTTGCCGCGGCGCACCGCGATGCCGACGCCCTCGCCGAAGTATCGGCTTTCCATATAGGTGCCGCCGCGGAATTCACAGCAACCTTGGGAATCGGTGCCGTTGAGCCAGAACGCCAACGCGATGCCGTCGCCGAACAACAGCTCGACCTCGCCTTTTTTCAGCGCGGCGCGCGCGGCGTCTTCGTTCGGATAAGGATGCAACTCGGCTTCGGTGAACAGTGTCTTGAGATAGGCTTCATGCGCGGTGCCGGCGACCACCGCGATGCGCTTGCCCTCGAGAGCCTCGGGCCGCACTTCATCGATCTCGACGCCCTTACGCGACACGAAACGCGCAGGCGTCCGGTAATACGGATCGCTGAAGTCGACTTGCTTGCGCATGTCCGGCGTCTCGGCCAACGAGGCGATCACGGCGTCGCCCGCGTTGCCGTTCAAGCCGGCGACCAGCGTATCGAAGCGCCGCATCTGGATGGTGCACTGGACTTTGATCTCTTCGCAGATCAGCCGCGCCAGATCGATGTTGAAACCGGCGGGCATGCCGTCCGGCCCGGCGTAGTTGAACGGCGGATAGTCGGTCTCGGTGAGAAAACGAATGACGGCGATGCGCGACAGGTCCGGACGTTCCGGCCGCCGCCGCGGATCCCAGAAGCCCGGCACCGCCAGCGTGTTCGCCGGCGGCGTTACCGTCGGCGGCGCCGGCGACACGCCCTGCGGCGCGTTCTGCCCATGCGCGATCACGACCGCCGCCAACACGGCAGCGGCGCTCAACGCGCTCCTTGCAGCAATCCAGTTCATCCGCGGGCCTATGAAAGATTCGAGGCGAACATATCACCGCCATCGCGGTGGGCCAGCCATAATCGCGGATAAGACGGACGGCAGAGTTAAGGCTTTCAGGCGCCGGTCAGCTGCTTTTCGATCAGATGCACCGGCAGCTTGACGAAGTCCTTGTCGACCTCGGCTCGCACCGCGTCGCGCAACCTGTGGGAATAGGCCGGACGGATAACGCCAAGGGCCCGCGGCGGCGCCGCGATGATCAGAGACTTGGTCTTGCCGGCGGCGAGCGCGGCATCGAGGTGCTTGACCAGTTGCAGCAGAAACGTGCGTTCCGCCTGGTCATGCCAATCGGTCTGTTCGACCGAACTGCGGCCATGGCCCATCGAATTATGGCTGCGGCCGGGCTTGTCGGAGCCGAGATCATGGGTGGCCGCACTCTTCTGCTCGAACACCTCGACGGTCTTGAGATTCGGAAACTTGGCGTCGCCGATATTCTCCAGCACCAGCGCCTTGGCGCCATCGCAAACCACAACCCATTCGCCTTGGTGAATCGTCAATTCGAGCATGAACAGCCTCCTCAATCGGACCGCAATGCTAACGCCGGAACGAATAGCGCCACTTGCGCTAGATCAACGCCGGAAGTCCCGATTTCGTTGCCAATTAAGAGTTTAGTTCGTGCCGTCGAGCAGCCGGCGGGCGATGACCTGGGCCTGGATTTCGGCCGCGCCCTCGAAAATGTTGAGAATGCGGGCATCGCACAAGATACGCGAGATCGGGAATTCCAGCGCGAAGCCATTGCCGCCGTGGATTTGCAGGGCGTTGTCGGCATTGGCCCAGGCGACGCGGGCGCCGAGCAGCTTGGCCATGCCGGCTTCGAGATCGCAGCGCCGTCCGGAATCCTTCTCGCGCGCGGCGTGATAGGTGAGCTGGCGCGCGATCATGATTTCGACCGCCATCATCGCGATCTTGTCGGCGACGCGCGGGAAACCGATGATTGGTTGACCGAACTGGACCCGGTTCACCCCGTACTCGATGGCGCGTTCCATGGCCGACTGCGCCACGCCAATCGCCCTGGCAGCTGTCTGGATACGGGCCGACTCGAAAGTCTGCATCAACTGCTTGAAGCCGAGGCCTTCGACGCCGCCAAGCAGGTTTTCCGCCTTCACCTCGAAACCGTCGAAGGCGATTTCGTATTCCTTCATGCCGCGATAGCCGAGCACTTCGATCTCGGTGCCGGTCATGCCCTTGGCGGGGAACGGATTCTGGTCGGTGCCGCGCGGCTTTTCCGCCAGCAGCATCGACAGGCCGCGGTGTCCCGCCTCTTTCGGATTGGTGCGCACCAAGAGCGTCATCAGGTCGGCGCGCACCGGATGGGTGATCCAGGTCTTGTTGCCGTAAATTTTGTAGACATTGCCTTCGCGCACCGCGCGCGTTTTGAGCGAAGCCAGATCGGAGCCGGTGTTCGGCTCAGTGAACACCGCGGTCGGCAGCACTTCGCCGGACGCCAGTTTCGGCAGCCACTTCTGCTTTTGCTCGGGCGTGCCACCGCCAAGAATGAGTTCGGCGGCGATCTCCGAGCGGGTGCCCAACGAGCCGACGCCGATATAGCCGCGCGACAATTCTTCAGAGACGACGCACATCGACTCTTTGCCGAGTCCCATGCCGCCGAACTCTTCGGGAATCGTCAGGCCGAACACGCCGAGTTCGGACATCTGCGCGATGATCTCGAGCGGAATGTAACTGTTGGTGCGGTGCCAGCCCTGGGCGTAATCGATCACTTCGCTGTCGGCGAACTTGCGCATTTCCTCGCGGATCGATTCCAGCGTCTCGTCGAGGCCGCAGACGCCGACCGTGGCGCTGTGGCCGGCGCGGATCAATTCGACCAGACGGGCGCGGCGCTCGGCGGTATTGCCGCTGGCGATCAGGCTTTCGCAGGCGCGGTTGATGCGCGACGCGACCTGCGCCGTGGACAGGCCGAGATCGCTGGGCCGCACCACCTCGCCCTGGCTCATCGGAATGCCGCCGACGATCTGCGCGATGTATTCGCCCAGCCCGATACGCACGATGTGTTCTTCAAGTTCACCGAAGGTGCCGCTGGCGATCATGCGCTGCGTATAGGCGGCGAGTTGGCGCACCGCCTCGACGTAGGTGGCGAGCCACGCCAAGCCGTGGGTGGCACGCTGCTCGCGGTCGAACAGACGGCTGACCGCGTGGCCCTCGACCACCACCCGCTCGCGCACCTTGACGACGGCGTCGGCCAGCAAGGCATCGAGCGCGGTCGAGGCCTCGCGGCTGAGTTCGACCAATTCAGGTTCGGCGGCTGCGCGGGAGGCGGCGATCGGCATGGGTTCCTCGAAACGAAGCGATTGAGTGCCGGCGTATCCAGACATTACGCGTGCAGTGCACAAAAGCAAAGTGCGGCGAATTCCTTGATCCCGTAATGGTTTCGGCGGGGGCGACGGCCCAAATTGCTACAAAATTAACCATTTCGCGGTCTGCTACGGTTGCACCCTTTGCGCAGTTCCATTTCACCGGCACCCTCGAACCGGCTTTACGCGCTTCATGAAGCTCTTGTCCCCCCTGAACCGGCTGGCCCGCCTGCTCGCCACCATGTCGGTGCGCACGCGCATCGTGGTGTTGGCGGCAATTCCGGTGGTGGGCTTTCTCGCCAACGGGCTGACCTATCTCAGCGGCGAGCGCGACGTCGCCACTGCCTTCGCCACCGTCAACCGCTCCGGCGCGCTGGCCGACGCCAGCCGCGATTTCAAAAGCGCGCTCGCCACGATGCGGATCGTCGTCAAGGATTTTGCCGCCGCACCGGGCAGCACCCCGGTGGCGGACTTCGAACGGGTGCACGGACTGGCCACCATCAGCCTCAACACGCTTGCCGATTCGATCGAGGGCCGGCGCGTCGAAGATATTGTGAACTTGCGCAAGGACGTGATGGACTTGCACAAAAATTTCAAGGAATTGGTGCGCGAGCAGACCACGCTGGGCTTCACCGATGACTCCGGCCTGCAACGCAATCTTCGCAGCGCCAGCAACGCCGTCGAGCGCATCCTCAACGAAAACATGACGTGGCTGGCCGAGGCGGAAGCCATCAAGCTCATGATGTCGTTGCTGACCATGCGCCATCACGAAACCGATTACCGGCTCACCCGAACCGAGCTGACCCGGCACCAGTTTCTCGTCGGCTATAAGCGCTTCACCAGCATCTTCGAGCTGATCGACGGCACGCCGGAGATGAAGGCCTCGCTTGAGGAACAGGTGAAAACCTACGCCGAGACTTTCGAAAAATGGATCGAGGGCTTCGACCGCGTCCATTCGCTGCGCGCCATTATCGACATCGACACGCTGCGCATGAGGCCACGGGCCGATGAAATCATCGATCGCGCGCGCCGATCTGCGGATGAAGCGTCGTCAGGACTGATCGCCTCGCAAGCGCGGACGCGTACCGGCATCATCGCCGTCGGCATTGCCATGGTCGCATTCGGCCTGGGCTTGAGTTGGCTGATCGGCCGCAGCATCACGCGGCCGCTCAACGGCCTGGTCGACGTCATGAAACGACTAGCCAACGGCGACACCAGCGCCCGCATCCCCGCGACCCACGCCCGCGACGAGATCGGCGATATGGCCCGCACGGTGATCGTGTTCCGCGATACCATGATCGAGCGCGAAAGGCTGGCCGGCACGCAAGCCGAAGAGAGCCGCGCCAAGGAACAGCGCAGCGACACAATTTCGCAGACCATCGCTCAATTCAAGCACTCGGTCGAAGGCGTGCTCGGCAAGCTGCGCGCGGCCTCGATCAAGCTCGAGACGAGTTCGAGCGATCTCAACAAAACCGCCGACACGGTGTCGGCGGAAGCCCGCACCGCCGAGCAGCGCGTCAGCGCCGCATCCGACAACGTGACGGCGGCAGCGAGCGCGGTCGAAGAACTGGCGGCGTCGATCGACGAGATTTCATCGCAGGCGGCGAAATCCACCGACGTCGCGGGACGCGCGGTGTCGGAAGCGGAGCGCACCGTCACCACCATGGCGCAATTGGGCAAGGCCGCCGGCCGCATCGGCGAAGTGGTCGGGCTGATTCAGGCCATTGCCGGCCAGACCAATCTGCTGGCGCTCAACGCCACCATCGAGGCCGCCCGCGCCGGCGAATCCGGCAAGGGCTTCGCGGTGGTCGCGGCGGAAGTGAAATCGCTGGCCGGACAGACGGCGAAGGCGACCGAGGAAATAGCCCTGCAGATCGGCGCGATCCAGTCGGCCGCGGCCGATGCGGCGCAGGCGATCGAACAGGTCAACAACATCATCCGTGACATGTCGGCGATCGCCACCATGGTGGCGGCGACCGTCGATCAGCAGAATTCCGCGGTCGCCTCGATCGCGGAAGGCGTCAGCCGCGCCTCCGACGAAGCGCGCACCGGCGCCGAGGCCATGAGCAAAGTGGCAGGCGTCACCACCGACGCCCGCGCCACAGCCTCCGACGTCAAGGATCTCGCCGACGCGGTCGCGACCGAGGCCGAGGGCCTCGACGCGGAAGTGCGCCGTTTCCTCGCCAATGTGCAGGCGGCCTGACGCCCTGCACCCCAAGTTACGCCCCTTGTAAAGTATCGGGTTATAGCCAATCTCAATTTGCGGACGTGCTCGCTTGCGCGTTCGTTTGGGCGTTCGTTTGGGACCAGCGCTTTGCGCATTTTTAAATCGTCAATGCGGATCATCGTCGAGGCGTTCCGGCATTTTCTCGCCGACGACGGCTGGGCCATTGCCAGCCATATCGCGCTATCGACGCTGATGGCGATGTTCCCGTTTTTGATCATCGTAACCGCCCTGGCCGGCTTTTTCTTCGGCTCCAAGCAACTGGCCGACGAGGCCGCGCGCATCCTGCTGGAAGCCTGGCCCAAGGAAGTGGCCGCGCCGATCGCGTTCGATATCGCCGGCGTGCTGACCGACACGCGCACCGGCATCCTGACCTTCGGCGTGATGTTCGCTCTGTATTTCGCGTCCAGCGGCGTCGAAAGCCTGCGCATCGGATTGAACCGCGCTTACGACATGAAGGAGCCCCGCGCCTGGTGGCTGCTGCGGCTGGAGTCGGTCGGCTATGTGCTGGTGGCCGCGGTCGCGATCCTGGCCTTCGCGTTCCTGGTCGTGCTGGCGCCCTTCATCTGGGCCAAGCTGGTGCAGTATCTTCCGCAGCTGGAGCCATTGGGCAACCTCGTCACGTTCGCACGCTATGCCGTCGCCATCGTGGTGCTGGTGGTCGCGCTGTTGATCGTGCACGCCTGGCTTCCGGCCGGCCGGCGCTCTTTCATGGAAATCGCACCCGGCATCATCGCGACGCTGCTGCTGTGGCTGATCGCCGGTTCCGCGTTCGGCCGCTATCTCGCCAACTACGCCTTCGCCTATGTCTCGATGTATGCCGGGCTGGCATCCGCCATGATCGCGCTGATCTTTCTTTACGTCTGCGCGTCGATCTTCATCTATGGCGGCGAATTGAATTCGGTGATCGCCCAACGACGGGAGAAACGGCGCGAGCGGCAAGGAAAAGGATTCGCTTCGGCGCCGCCTCAACAGGCATCGCCGTCCACGTCGGAATCCGACCCGTTCAAACCGGAAGCGACCGCGCGCTAACTCCCGACCGCGGCCTCTTGCACGTCTTCCAGCGTCTTGAGCCCGGTGCGCGGGGCGCCGACCAGAACCGACATGTTGCCGGGCGGATGCTGGTTTTTCCACATCTTCATGTGCGCCAGCGGGATCTTGTCCCACTCGAACACTTCGCTCATGCACGGATCGATGCGCCGCTCCAGCACAAAGCGGTTGGCCTGCGAGGCCTGCTTGAGATGCGCGAAGTGCGAACCCTGGATGCGCTTCTGCCGCATCCAGACATAGCGCGCATCGAAGGTGATGTTGAAGCCGGTGGTGCCGGCGCAGAACACGACCATGCCGCCGCGCTTGACGACCATCGATGACACCGGGAAGGTCTGCTCGCCCGGATGCTCGAACACGATATCGACGTCGCGTTTTCCCGTAATGTCCCAGATCGCCTTGCCGAAGCGACGGGCTTCCTTGCTCCAGTCATTGTACTCGGCAGAATTCACCTGAGGCAGTTGGCCCCAGCACTTGAACTCCTTGCGGTTGATCGCGCCTTTGGCGCCGAGATTGAAGACGTATTCCATCTTCGACTCGTCCGAGACGACAGCGATGGCGTTGGCGCCGGAGGCTGCGACCAGTTGCAGGCCGAACACGCCGAGGCCTCCTGAGGCGCCCCAGATCAAAACGTTGTCGCCCGGCTTGAGCGTGTGCGGCGGATGGCCGAACAGCATGCGATAGGCGGTCGCCAGCGTGAGCGTGTAGCAGGCCGACTCTTCCCACGTCAGATGCGCGGGCTTCTGCATCAATTGCCGCGACTGCACGCGACAGAACTGCGCGAAGGAGCCGTCCGGCGTCTCGTAGCCCCAGATGCGCTGCGACGGCGACAGCAGCGGGTCGCCGCCGTTGCAGTCTTCGTCGTCGCCGTCATCCTGATTGCAATGCACGATGACTTCGTCGCCGACCTTCCAGCGCTTCACCTTGGCGCCGACCGCCCAGACGATGCCCGAGGCATCCGACCCGGCGATATGATAGGGCTGCTTGTGGACATTGAACGGCGTGATCGGCTGGCCAAGGCCCGCCCAGATGCCGTTGTAATTCACGCCACCGGCCATCACGAGCAAGAGGACTTCGTCCTCGCCGATGGTCCAGGTCGGCACCACTTCAAGCTGGAAAGATTTGTCCGGCGGGCCGTGGCGATCCTGGCGGATCACCCAGGCGTGCATTTTTTCGGGCACGTGGCCGAGCGGCGGAATTTCGCCGACGGCATAGAGGTCCTTGTGAGGAGCAACGCTCCTCACTTTCGCAACAGCCGGCATCGGCAGCCTCCTTACGAACTGTCATCAGTGTGACTTAATTTATGCTGCAGCGCAATATCGTCAGTCTCAACGGCCCGCAGGCCAAAAACCCCATTTTTTAAGGGTTTAACAAGGCCATCGCCCTAGTTTGGAGGCTTCCAAGCCAGGCCCCAAGTCCGATCAATGTCCGACCAGATCATTCAGCGCAGCAGCCAAATTGCCGATTCCCGGGCGGCGATGCCGTGGCTCGTGGCCGCGGGTGTCTACGCTTTACTCATGCTGCTGGCACCGCGGCTTCTTGGCGATCCCGACACGTATTCGCACATCGCGCTCGGACGCTGGATCCTCGAACACGGTAGCGTGCCGAACAGCGACCCGCTTTCGCTGACGATGCGCGGCGAGCATTGGATTGCGTTCGAGTGGCTGTCGCAGATCGCTTACGCCACGGCGCTGTCGCTCGGCGGCTGGATCGGTGTCGTCGCGCTCGCAGCGACCGCGGCTTCGGCGGCTTTCGGTTTGCTGACACGGTTTCTGCTGCGGCATTGGCAGCCGGTGCCGGCGCTGATCGCGGTGCTGGCTGCCTTTGTGCTGGCGTCGCCGCATATTCTGGCGCGGCCGCACGTTCTCGCATTGCCGTTGATCGTGCTCTGGGTCGGCACCCTGATCCGCGTTGTCGACGAGAAGCGCGCGCCGCCGTGGCACATGCTGCCGCTGATGGTCCTGTGGGCGAACCTGCATGGCAGTTTCACCTTCGGCATCGCGATTGCCGGCGCCATCGCCTGCGACGCGCTCTGGAATGCGCCGGCGAACGAGCGTCTGCGCGTAGCGCGGCAATGGCTGCTGTTCGGCGTGCTGGCACTCGGCGCCGCTTGCATCAATCCGTACGGTCCCGAAGCGATTTTGGTGACCACGCGCACCATCGCGCTCGGCGAAGTCTTGACCATTGTTACCGAATGGCGCTCGCAGGATTTCACGCATCTCGGTCCCTACGAACTCATCATGCTCGGTGCCTTCGGCTTTGCGCTATATCGCGGCGTGAAGCTGCCGCCGCTGCGCATTCTCATCGTGTTCGGCATTTTGCACCTGAGCCTATCGCAATCGCGTCATGCCGAGTTGCTCGGTCTGCTGGCGCCGCTGTTCCTGGCGCGGCCCTTGGCGGAGCAATTCGCCGCCATCGCCTCCACTCGGAATATCGCCATCGCGCGCTATGACGCCTGGCTGCCAGCCGCCGCCATCGTGCTGTTGATCGGCATGACCGGATTGGCCGCCATGCGCAGCATCGAGCCAGCGGCCAACATCACGCCGGCCAATGCGCTGAAATCGTTCGACACCGTAAAAGCGGGTCCAATCCTCAACGCCTACGACTTCGGCGGCTATCTCGATTTTGTCGGCATTGCGCCTTTTATCGACGGCCGCGCCGAACTCTACGGCACGAAGTTCATCATGCGGCACAGCCGCGCGCTGGACCTGCAAAATCTGCCGGATTTTCTGGCGATGCTCGATGAATACAAATTCGGCGCGATCTTGTTGACGCCGTCAACGCCCGCTATCGCGTTGCTCGACCGGCTACCGGAATGGAAGCGGGTTTATGCCGACGATGTCGCGGTGGTGCACACGCGGCGCTGATTAAGCGGCAGTGATCGTCCGCTTGTCGGAAGACTGATCCGCGGATTGCGCGGCGTGATCGAAGCCGGCTTTTTCCGACACGACGTAGAGCGGACGCCGTTTCACTTCGGCGTGGATACGGCCGATGTAGAGTCCCATGATCCCGGTCATGATCATGTTCATACCGGACAGGAACGACACGATGATGATGGTCGAGGCCCAGCCGGCGACCAGGCTCGTGTCGCCCGCCAGCCAGTGTCCGACGACATAGAGCGCATAGAGCGCAGCTAATGCCGACACCGCGAAGCCGCACCAGATCGCCAACCGCAGCGGTGCGTCGGAAAAACCAACAACGCCGTGTGACGCCAGCCGCAGCATTTTGAACAAGGGATACTTCGTCTCGCCGGCATGCCGCGGCAGGCGGTGAAACGCCACTTCGGTCTGGCGGAAGCCAAGCCAGGCGAACATGCCGCGCACGAAGCGATCCTGCTCCGGCATGGCGAGGAAAGCGTCGAGCACCTTGCGGTCGATCAGCCGGAAGTCGCCGGCATCGCGCGGAATGTCGACCGACGACAGGCGGCCGAGGAATTTGTAGAACAGGCTCGCGGTCCATTTCTTGAAGGCGCTGTCGCCTTCGCGCGACATCCGGCGGCCGTAGACCACCTCGTAGCCTTCCTTCCATTTTTCGATCATCTGCCCGACGACTTCGGGCGGGTCCTGCAGATCGGCGTCCATGACGATGACGGCGTCGCCACTCGCGGCGTCCATGCCGGCGGTGATCGCGGCCTGATGGCCGAAATTCCGCGACAGGCCGATGAAGCGATAGCGCGGGTCTTCCTTGGCCTTGGCGCGCAGCACGATGGCGCTGCAGTCGCTGCTGCCGTCGTCGACGAAGATCGTCTCGCTGACGCCGTCGAGGTCCGCCATCATCAGGTCGAGACGGCGCAGCAGTACCGGCAGCACGGCCTGTTCGTTAAAAACAGGGACGACGATGCTGTAGCGCGGACCGCCGGCGGAATTCGTCATCATGGCTCGAACCCGGTTGAGACCCGAGGGACGTTAAAGTCAGGGTCTTAAGACTGCGTATCCATGTTGCATTGCAACAAAGCTTACGTCACACTGCCGTAACAGGCACCCCAATGGCCGACACACCGAAGCGCGATAAACCCTGGATTTTCCGCACCTATGCCGGTCACTCGACCGCGGCGGACTCCAACGCGCTCTATCGCAAGAACCTGGCGAAGGGGCAGACCGGCCTTTCTGTCGCCTTCGATCTGCCGACCCAGACCGGCTACGACTCGGACCACATCCTGGCCAAGGGCGAGGTCGGCAAGGTCGGCGTGCCGGTCAACCACCTCGGCGACATGCGGGCGTTGTTCGACAGTATTCCACTGGCGAGCATGAACACTTCTATGACCATTAACGCCACGGCGGCATGGCTCATGGCGCTCTATATTGCGGTCGCCGACGAGCAAAATGCGCCGCGCACTGCGCTGACCGGCACCATCCAGAACGACATCATCAAGGAATATCTGTCGCGCGGCACCTATGTGTTTCCGCCGGCGCCATCGATGCGGCTGATCAAAGACGTGGCGATCTTCACCACCACCGAGCTGCCGAAGTGGAATCCGATGAACATCTGCTCCTATCATTTACAGGAAGCAGGTGCGACGCCGGTGCAGGAGCTTGCCTTCGCGCTCGCCACCGCGGTGGCGGTGCTCGATACCGTGAAAGCATCGGGCGAAGTCACGCAGGAAAAATTCGGCGAGGTGGTCGG
>JANMSZ010000458.1:0-2290 GCA_031389925.1 Hyphomicrobiales bacterium
CTGACCGAGGCAAGGTTCACAAGCCGTTCGATCAGGTAATTGGCTTCGGGCTTGCCGGCGCCGCGATAGGCGTCGATCGGCGGCGTATTGGTGAAGGCGCCGCGCACTTCGAAGAATACGGCGGGAATATCATAGACGCCGCCTATCGCGCTGCCGGCGGCATTGGTGGAACTGACCGGCCCCAGGGTCGAGAGATAGGCGCCCATATTGGCGACCGCCCGCACTTCCAGGCCGAGAAACCGGCCCTTCTTGTCGAGCGCGAGTTTGGAGCGGGCAAAGAAATCGCGGCCCTGCGCGGAGCTGACAAAGTCTTCTGATCGTTCGGACACCCAGCGCACCGGGCGGCCGAGCTTTCGCGCCGCCCACAGCACCAGCACATATTCGGGATACAGGTAGTTCTTCATCCCAAAACCGCCGCCGACGTCGGGCACCACCACGCGGATGCGATCGAGCGGAGTTTTGAAGATGGTATCGGCGAGTTGCCGGCGAAGGTCATGGACGCCCTGGCCGGTCAGCGAAAGGCACAATCCGCCGGTCTTGCGATCATGGAAGCCGATCGCGGCCCGCGTCTCCATGGGGGCTGCGACCACGCGGTTGTTGAAGAGGTCGCATTCGACGACATGCACGGCCGACGCCATCGCGGCGGCAGTCGCCGCGGCATCCCCCTTGTGGAACAGGAAGGCGGAATTGCCCGGCGCCTCCGGCCAGATCGACGGAGCGTCCGGCTGCAACGCCGCGGTGGCCACCGTGACGCAGGGCAGCGTGTCATAGGCGACATCCACCGCCTCGCCGGCCGCCATCGCCGCCTGCGGCGACTCCGCGATAATGCAGACCACGGGATCGCCGACATGCCGCACAAAACCGCGGGCCAGCGCCGGGCGCGGCGGAACGATGATCGGCTCGACGGCTTCAATCACGGTGATGCACGGCAACTCCCCGATGCCGTCGGCCGCGAGGTCGGCTTCGGTATAAACCGCCACGACGCCGGGAACAGCGCGCGCGGCTTCCAGGTCCAGCCGCGCGATCCGCGCGAAGGCGACGGGCGAGCGGACCACATGGGCATGCAACACGCCGGGCACGTGATCATTGGCGACATATTTGCCGTGGCCGGTGAGGAAGCGATGGTCCTCCAGCCGGTTCAGGGATTGGCCTTGATAACGTTCTTGCAACTGCTCACCACTTTTCCGAAGTGCCGGCGGCGGCTCCGAATCCGCAACGGCGTCACATTCATTCAAGCATAGCAGTAAAGTTCGACATTGGAGAATGGCGTGATGGCGAGAAGAGCGAGCGTCTTTCCCTCACCACGCATATTTCAGGGTGCCTGTTCCGGCGAGCGTGTGCGAGCGGTGGGAGAACACGCCGTCGAACTTGCCGATCAGCGTCCAGCCATTGGCCATGCGCAACTCGGCGACGGCAGAGGTCAGCGCCGCATCGCGTGGTGCTGCGGCGCCGTCGACCACGAAGCTGGCGCCCGGCAAGGTCTGGAACGCCGCGTTGATGCGGCTGCCCGGGTTATAGTCGTGCACCCAGGCGGCGCGGCCGCGCAGCGTGAGGAGCGCGCCGTTGCCGAACTGGTGCCGCGTGTCGGCCCAGGCGCCAAGCTCGGTGCGGGTGCCGGTGATCGACTGCGCCTGATAGCTCAGCGCGAACTGGTTCAGGCCGGCAGCGGCGACTTCGCTATAGGACGGTGTATTGATGCTGGTGACCTGCACCGCCGCGTAGGGCGTGACGCCGAAGGCGGTGCTGCCAACGCGGTAGCCGCCCTCGAGCCGGCCGCCAAAGCTGGTGGCGTTGAAGCCTGCTGTGAGATGGTCGATGCCGGCGATGTTGAGCGTGCGCTCGGTCGAGGCGCGATGCGTGGCCACCGCCGCCGCGCCGGACACGTAGAGCGAGTTCCAGCGCGAGGAGAAATAGCCGCCGAACTGCGCCAGTTCGGCCTTTCCCGTGCCAAAGCTCGACACGTTCCAGCTGTTCTCGCCGACCGCGACCGCCGCCCCGATCACGGTGCCGGGCAACACGCGATAGTCGGCGCCGACCGCAAAGCCCGCGGTGGTGGCGCGCAAATCGTTGCTGCCCACGGTCGCATCACCATCCGTACGGTTGCGCCCGCCATAGGCCTGGCCCCCCACGCTCCAGCGCGGCTCAGCGAAAGGCACCGGTGCCTTCGCCGGCATGTAGGCGGCAAATGCGTCGCGCGCGGAGGCCGCGACCCGCGACGGTTCCTCCGGCGCATATCCCGTCACCGCACCAAACCCGCCGCTGCGGCCTATGACGAAGGGATCGAGCATGG
>JANMSZ010000108.1:0-6222 GCA_031389925.1 Hyphomicrobiales bacterium
GGAACATGTCGAGATGCGGCCGCTTGGCGGGCGGCGCCGAGCGGCCCCAAACCGTGCGGCGCGGAATGACGAAGCGGCCGAGATATTCGAGGAAACGTTTGAACTGCGGATTGCCGGTGGCCTCGGCGATCTCGCAATGAAAGGCGAAATCCTGGTCGACGGCGTTGCCGCCGCGTTCGATCGCGCTTTGGATTGCGGCAAAGCGCTCGGCGATCTTCTTGAGCTGCGGCGCCGTGGCGCGCTCGGCCGCAAGCCCCGCGGCCTCGACCTCGATGCCGGTGCGCAGTTCCATGACGTTGAGCACCTCGCGCAGCGGCGAGGTTTCGTCGAAATCGACGCGGAACGGGAGGCGCACGTGATCGGCGACGAAGGCGCCGACGCCCTGGCGCGTCACCACCAGCCGGTCGGCCTTCAAGGCGGCGACCGCCTCGCGCACGACGGTGCGGCTGACGCCGGTCGCCAGGATCATCTCCTGCTCGGTCGGCAATTGCGACCCGGGGGTGAGCTTGCCGCTGACGATATCGGCGGTGAGCCGGGCCACCAGTTCGCCGGTCAATCCCCGCGGCGCTTCGAGCGGCCGGAGCAACGTCAGATTCTTCGGCGAACGCTTATGCAACGGCTTGACCCGCGTGCGGGAGGGAGGTCATCATATGACATGATGAATAACACGCGCGGCCGCGACGTTCAATGAGCCGCGTTGGAAACGCCAGCCTTGTCGTACCTTGCTTGTCGTAGCTTGCCTGCCGCTTTGCAACAATCCTGGGAGGGATCGTCATGAAGTCGACTACAGCTTTGCTGGTTGCCGGTGTCGTCGCCGCGACCGCGTTTGCGTCCAGCGCCGCGTTGGCGCAGCAGAAATTGGTGTTGAAGGCGACCGACGTGCATCCGCTCGGTTATCCGACGGTGGAAGCGGTGGTGCGCATGGGCAAGAAGCTCGAAGCCGCCACCAACGGCCGCATCAGCATTCAGATGTTCCCGTCGATGCAACTCGGCGGCGAAAAGGAAATGATCGAACAGGCGCAGGTCGGCGCGCTGCAGATCGCGCGCATCAGCCTCGGGCCGATGGGCTCGCTGGTGCCCGAACTCAACGCCTTCAATCTGCCGTTCGTGTTCCGCGATCCGGCGCACATGACAAAGGTCGTCACCGGCCCGATCGGCGACGAGATGCTCAAGAAGCTGTCCGACCATCCGACCGCCAACCTGGTCGGCCTGGCCTGGATGAGTGGCGGCACGCGCAACGTCTACAACAGCAAGAAGCCGATCAAGACGATGGAGGACTTCAAGGGCCTCAAGATTCGCATGATGGGAAATCCCATCTTCGTCGACACCATGAACGCGATGGGCGGCAACGGCGTCGCCATGGGCTACGACCAGCTTATCAACGCACTTCAGACCGGCGTGGTCGACGGCGCCGAGAACAACGAGCCGAGCTACTCGTCGGGCCAGCACTATCGCTACGCGAAATACTATTCGATGACCCAGCATCTGATCATCCCGGAAATCCTGGTGTTCTCGAAGCGCACCTGGGCGACGCTTTCCAAGGAAGACCAGGATCTGATCATGAAGACCGCCAAGGAAGCCCAGACCGAGCAATGGAAGCTCTGGGATGAGTTCGAGAAGAAGTCGATTGCCGACATGAAGGCGAACGGCGTCGAGATCATCGCGGTCGACAACAAGGCGATGGCGGAGGCGGTCAAAAAGGTCGTTTACGAGAAACACGCCAAGCCGTTGCAGGCCTTCATCGAGCGCGTCCAGGCGGTGAAGTAGTCGCGCACGCGGTATTGGGCCGGCCGCTCCTCGACAAGAGGAGACGCGCCGGCCCTTTTCACTTAGGGGATCACTTGGTGGATCACTTGGGGGGACCGAGCATGAAGGCCCACTACGTCCGCGCGATGAACGTCCTGCATCGCTTTTGCATGATGATCGCCGGCTTCTGCCTGGTCGCCATCACGCTGATGATCCCGTGGGGCGTGTTCACCCGCTACGTGCTCAACAGCGCTTCGTCGTGGCCCGAGCCCATGGCCGTGCTGATGATGATCTGGTTCTCGTTCCTCGCCGCCGCGATCTGCTACCGCGAGAACCTGCACATCGGCGTCGCCGTCATTCCGATGATGTTGACGGGCAAGGCGCGCACCGCGATCGGTTGGGCGATCGAAGTGTGCATGATGGGCGCCAATTTGTTCATGTTCTGGTGGGGCATCAAGTTGGTGCAGACCACCTGGTACCAGACGATTTCCGATTTCCCCTGGTTCTCGGTCGGGGCATCCTACCTCCCTGTCCCGATTGGCGGGCTGATCACGGCGCTGTTCGTGATCGAGCGTTTGTGGGTCTCGAACCTGTTCGAGCAGCCCTCCGACGACGCCATCAGCGGCATCAGCACGGAGTAGCGCCGCGTGGACATCTTCATCCTGATCGGCGGCTTTATGATCTTGTGCCTGCTCGGGATGCCGGTCGCCTATGCGCTGGGCCTGGCGGCGATCGGCGCGGCGCTGTGGATCGATCTCCCGCTCGAAGCGATTATGCTCAAGACCTCCGACGGCATGGACGACTTCGCTCTGCTCGCCATCCCGTTTTTCATCCTCGCCGGCGGCATCATGGCCGAAGGCGGCATGGCGACGCGCATCGTCAATCTTGCCAAGGTCTTTGTCGGCTTCATCCGCGGCGGACTGGCGCTGGTCAATATCCTGGCCTCGACCTTCTTCGGCTGCATCTCGGGATCGTCGGTCGCCGACACCGCGGCGATCGGCTCGGTCATGATCCCGCAGATGGTCAAGGCCGGCTACCCGCGGCTGTTTGCCGTCAACGTCACGATTGCCGGCTCGCTGCAGCCGCTGCTGATCCCGCCGTCGCACAACGCGGTGATCTATTCGCTCGCCGCGGGCGGCACCGTTTCGGTCGCGCATCTGTTCATCGCCGGCATCATCCCGGGCCTCATGCTCGGGCTGTCGCTGATGATCCTGTGCTTCTACATCGCGCGGCGCGACAACTTTCCCAAGGGCGAGGTGATCCCGCTGCGCCAGGCGTTCAAGATCGCGGGCGAAGCATTCTGGGGGCTGGTGACGGTCGTCATCATCATCGGCGGCATCCTGAGCGGCATCTTCACGCCGACCGAATCCGCGGCGGTCGCCTGCATCTACGCCTTCCTGGTGACGATGTTCATCTACCGCGACTACAAATGGAGCGAACTTCCGCTGCTGGTCGGCCGCGTCGTGCGCACCGTCGGCATGGTGATGATCATGATCGGCTTCTCGATCGCCTTCGGTTACATGATGGCGATCATGCAAGTGCCGGCCAAGGTGACGGCGTTCTTCCTGACGATCTCCAACGACAAGTACACGTTCCTGTTTCTGATCAACATTCTGCTGCTGGTGCTCGGGACCTTCATGGATCTGGCGCCGATGCTGCTGATCTGCACGCCGATCTTCCTGCCCGTGGTCAAGATGTTCGGTATCGACCCGGTGCATTTCGGCATGATCATGATCCTCAACCTCGGCATCGGTCTGCTCACGCCGCCGGTCGGGCCGACGCTGGTGGTCGGCTGCGCCATCGGCAAGGTGTCGATGGAGGCGGTGTCGAAGAGCATCATGATCTTCTACATCCCGATGCTGATCGTGCTGCTGCTGGTCACCTATATTCCGGCGCTCTCGCTCTGGCTGCCGCGCGTGCTGCTGAACTAGCGGCGGCAAAAAAAAAGCGCCGCAAAATGCGGCGCAGAGGGGGGAGGCTCTCACGTCAAACTCGACACGCCGTGGCTGTCCGCGGCGGGCGTCGATCAGCGGATGGTGGTGGCGCCCTGGTCGGTGAAGACCACGGGGCCGCCGGCCTTGATAACGGTGGGCGCCTGAGCGCTCATGATATCGGTGCCGAGATTCAGTCCGCGCGCCGAGATGCCGACCACCGCGATCAGCAGCGCCGCGGCAAGGCCGACCACCACGATCTTGAGGTGGGTGGTGCGGTCTGCGGTGTACATCGACCAGTTCATGGCATCCTCCAAGGATACGCCTGTAAGCTCTTCGCTTATGTGTCGGCCCGGCCTTGCGAAAGGTTCAAAGTCGTTCGTGGGCTAACGTAGGTACGAAGGCGGAGTTCCGAAGGATGCCATCACGGAACGTTGAGAAGGCCGTGAAATGCCCGAAAAATGGGTGCAAAGCGGCTGCCGGGCTGGCCTTGGCCGGCGGTCGGGACGTGGCGAATTGGGCAGTTTGGGGCGCGCGTCGGCCAATTAGCCGTTGCTGAGCTGGTGCTCTTCGGCGATGCGCTCGAAGTTTTCGGCCAGGCTCTTGATCCGGTAAGACAGCCGGTTGTCGTTCTCGACCGGCAAAGCGCGGACCACGGTGTACTTGCCGCGCGCGGCGGCGTTGCCGAAGGTCGGCTCGTAATAGACGTCCTGGCCGGCTGTATATTTATGCGTCATGTCCGCGTTTGCTTTCTGTTGCTTCGGCATGAAGCGCGGCCGAAGCTTTGCTTCGGCAGGAAACGGAGCGAAAACGCCCGGCACTGGGCCGGGCGTCGCGCGTGTTAGAAATTAGAACCGGGTCGCTTTATGCGTTCGCGAGATTCGACGCCGCCTGCTTGCCGCGCTCGGTCACGATTTCGTAGGTGAGGCGCTGGCCTTCGTTGAGGGTGCTCATGCCGGCGCGCTCAACCGCGCTGATGTGCACGAACACGTCTTTCGAGCCGTCGCTCGGCGTGATGAAACCGAAGCCTTTCTGAGTATTGAAGAACTTAACGGTACCTGTGGCCATCTTAACTATCCTTGCGTCATACGCTGTGCGGTGTGATGCGCGAGAAGCGGTAATCGCTTCGCACGATCGAAACATCCCAGTTTCAGGGGTGCGTTGTTAAGCGCCCCAAAGGGCAGCCGGCCAAGGCAGGTCCAAAAACTACAGTTTCAACACTGCAAATCTATCGGGAAACGGCGAAACCGTCAAACAAGGGCCGTTTCGCGGGCCGTTCACTAGTTCGCGAGCGCCTTGGACGGGAAATTCTCGCTCTCATAGAGCGCGCGGATGTCCTTGTGGCCGAGACGCTCTTCGTTGATCTCGATATAGGCGCCGAGCAGCAGCGGCTCCGGCAGTTCTTCGATCGCGAAGCGGATCGCATCCGAGGCATGGTCGAAGCGGCGGTACTTCACTTTGTTGGCGATCTTGCGGTTGCGGGACGGAAAAAGCTCGGCGGGCGCGTTGAAGTCAAATCGGCTCATGTCAAATCTCCCGAGACCCTGCTCGGGGTCCAATGAATGAAACTGTTAGAAGGCTATATGGGGATTGCGGCAGGACCTTGCCAGTCCAAACTGCCGCTAAAGTTCGTGAAAAGCTACCTAAAATGCCGGTATTTACGTTCCGGTGCCGGAAATACCGCGGGTTTGCTTAAATACTGCCGACCGTCTTCAACCGCGCCCGCGGATGGATTTCGGATTGCGAGATGACCGGCGTCTGCGCGCGGAAGCGTTCGACGATGCCGCGCACGAAGGGCCGGATGGCGGCCGAGGTCACCAGCACCGGGGCCTCGCCTTCGCGCGCCGCGGCTTCGAACTTCTCGCGCACCAGCGTGATGAATTCCGACAGCTTCGAGGGCTGCATCGCCAGTTGACGTTCCTCGCCGGTGCCGATCATGGCTTCGGCGAAGGCCTGCTCCCATCTCGCCGACAGCGCGATCAGCGGCAGATAGCCGCCGTGGCCGGTGTGCTGGGCGCAGATCTGGCGCTGGATGCGCGCGCGCACGTGCTCGGCCAGCGTGACCGGATTGCGCGACGAGCCGATGCCGTCGGCGATGCCTTCCAGGATGGTCGAGTGATAGCGGATCGAGACGCGCTCGGAGAGCAGCAGTTGCAGCACGCGCTGGATGCCGGAGACCGTAATGAGCGAGGGCACCAGGTCCTTGAGCAACTCGGCCTGCTCCTTCGGCAATTCCTTGAGCAGCTTCTGCACTTCGCCGTAAGACAGCAACTCCGACATGTTGTTCTTGAGCAGTTCGGTGAGATGCGTCGACATCACGGTGGCGGCGTCGACCACGGTGTAGCCCTTCATCACCGCTTCTTCCTTGATCGCGGCGTCGATCCAGGTCGCGGGCAGGCCGAACGTCGGCTCGGTGGTGTGCGTGCCGGGCAGCTTCACCTGACCGCCGGCCGGGTCCATGACCATGTACTGGCCGGCCCAGACCTTGCCGCTGCCGCCTTCGACTTCCTTGATCTTGATGACATAGGCGTTGGCGTCGAGCTGC
>JANMSZ010000125.1:0-4150 GCA_031389925.1 Hyphomicrobiales bacterium
GCAGAGTTGGCGCGCAAGTCCGGCAAGCCGACCGTGCTGATCGCCAACAAGATGGAAGGCACCGCCGGTCAACCCGGGCGCTATGACTCTTATGCGCTGGGGCTTGGCGAGCCGATCGGCATTTCCGCCGAACATAACGAAGGCCTTGTCGATCTGTATGACGCCTTGCGCGCCGCGCTCCCCGAGCGCACCGCCGAGCAGATCGCGACCATCAAAGATCCCGACGAGCCGAAGGCGATCCGTGTCGCCATCGTCGGACGGCCGAACGCTGGCAAGTCGACATTGGTCAATTTCCTGCTTGGCGAGGAGCGCCTGCTCACCGCGCCGGAAGCGGGCACCACGCGCGACGCCATCGCCGTCGATCTGGAATGGCGCGGCCAGAAATTCCGCATCCACGACACCGCCGGCTTGCGCCGCCGTTCGCGCATCGACGAGAAGCTGGAAAAGCTATCGGTCGCCGACGCGCTCAACGCCATTCGCTTTGCCGAAGTCGTCGTCGTGCTGCTCGACGTCGGCAGCGCCTTCGAGGAGCAGGATCAGCGCATCGCCGACATGGTCGAGCAGGAAGGCCGCGCCATCGTCATCGGCATCAACAAGTGGGATTTGAAAGAGAAGGCGGTTGGCGAGATCACCAAATTGCGGATCGAGTGCGACGAGAAGCTGCGCCAGATGAAAGGCGTGCCGCTGGTCGCGACGTCGGCGCTGACGGGGGAGGGTATCGACCGCCTGATGGAAGCGATCGTCGGCGCCTTCGAGATATGGAACAAGCGCATCCCGACCAGCGCGCTTAATCGCTGGTTCGAGGCCACCATCGAAGCGCATCCGCCGCCGGCGGTGTCCGGCCGCAGGCTGCGCCTGAACTACATCACGCAAGCGAAGACCCGGCCGCCGAGCTTCGTGTTGTTCTGCACCCGCGCCGACGCGCTGCCGGAGGCCTACAAGCGCTATCTGATCAATTCATTGCGCGAGAATTTTGAATTGCCGGGAACGCCCATACGCCTGACGCTGCGCGAGAAGGACAATCCCTTCAAAGGCAAAGCCAAGCGCAAGCATTGACGGTTTATTCCGGCGGACGAAACGCCAGCAACTTCCCCGTACGATAATCGTAGACCTTGCCGCTCTCCGTGAAGCTCGGCAGGCACAACGGCACAAGCGCTTTGACGACCTCTTCCGGCGGCGGCAGCGTTTCCGGATCGACGCCGGGCCAGCCGCTCGCGTACATCCGCGTTCGTGTCGGTCCGGGATTGAACGCGTTCACTTTCACGTTCGTGGTCGCGGTTTCGGCGGCATAGACCTGCACCAGCGCATTGAGCGCGGCCTTGGACGCGGCGTAGGGTCCGGTATAGGCGCGCCCCAGCCAGCTCAGCGCCGACGAGTTGAACACCGCGCGGCCCGCGGGCGCGGCCTTGAGCAGCGGGTCCATGGTGCGGATCAACTGCCAGTTGGCGGTGATATTGACCGCCAGAATGTTATCCCAGTCCTTGGGCTCGACATGGCCGAGCGGCGACAGCGGCCCGAGCACGCCGGCATTGCCGACCAGAACATCGAGCCGGCCGTAACGCTCGTGCAGCGCCAGTGCCAGCCGGGCAATGCCGTCCATGTCCTTCATGTCGAGCGGCACCAGCGTCACCGAGCCGCCAACGGCCTTGATCCGGTCGTCGAGCTCTTCCAGTCCGCCGACGGTGCGGGCGACCGCCACTACATGCGCGCCGGCCTCGGCAAGTTGCAGCGCGAGCGCGGCGCCAATGCCGCGTGAGGCGCCGGTGACGAGCGCAATACGGTCGGTAAGGGGATTTGGCATTCTGCTCAATTCGTTGGGGCGACTGGCAGTGTAATGCCGAGGTTGGCCGCCGCTTGCAACACCTGCGAGGGCCGGTATGGCTTTTGCAAAAATTTGCTGTGCGGCAGCGGTTCGACCCGGTCGGCGTAACCGCTGGCATAGATCACCGGCACGTGCGCATGGCGGCTGCGGATGGTTTCGGCGAGTTCCCAGCCGTTCATGCCGGGCAGGCGAATGTCGGTGAACAGCAGGTCGATGCCGTCGACTTTATCCAACAACGCCAGGCCATCTTCCGCGCTGGCGGCTTCCAATACGTCGAAGCCGGCAAGTTGCAGTTCATAGACGATCATTTCGCGGACGAGTTCTTCGTCTTCGACGACGAGCACGCGCGGCATCGGGGTTGTCATCAGCCGGCTTGCCCCAACGGGGCGACACCGAGCGGTATGGTCGCGGCCGCTGCCGCGCTGCGTTCGGCGTGGCCCTGCGCACGCGGCAGATAAATCCGGATCGTCGTGCCGCCGCCGGTCGCGCTCTGGATACCGACGTGACCGTTCGACTGTCTGACGAAGCCGTAGACTTGGCTCAGCCCGAGCCCGGTTCCTTCGCCCAAGGCCTTGGTGGTGAAGAACGGCTCGAAGGCGTGGCTCAAAATTTCAGGCGCCATGCCGACGCCATTGTCGCTGACGGTCAGCAGCGTGAACTGGCCTTTGAGCGTCTCGCCGTCCGCGACCGTTGGATTGGTGCAATTTTGGCTTTGAATGGTGAGCTGCCCGCCGTCCGGCATGGCGTCGCGGGCGTTGACCGCGAGATTGAGCAAGGCGTTTTCAAGCTGATTGGGATCGACTTCCACCGGCCATAGATTTTGATCGAGCTTGAGGTCGACCGTCACCCGCTCGCCGACGGCGCGGCGGATCAGATCGTCCATGCTGTCGATCAGGAGGTTGGCGTTGAGCCGCATCGGCGCCAGCGGCTGCCTGCGGCCGAACGCCAGCAACTTCTGGGTCAACGCCGCGCCGCGCGACGCACCATCCATGGCGCCCTTGATCGAACGATAGACCGCCGGATTGTCGCGAAACTGCGTCTCGAGCCGCTCGAGGTTGCCGACGACGACGGTCAGCAGATTGTTGAAGTCGTGGGCGATGCCGCCGGTCAACTGGCCGACCGCTTCCATCTTCTGCGATTGCCGCAGCATCTCCTCGGTCTTGAGGCGCTCGTTCTTCTCGGCCTGGAGCTCGGCCAGCGCTTTGTTGCGCTCGCCGATCTGCTGGATGAGTTCCTCGTTGAGGCGCCGCAGCGCCTCGGTCGATGGTATCGCCAGCGCTTTCGGCAGCAGCGGCCATACCGCCACCGCGGTCAGGATGGACAGCGCCGCGGTGATGATCTTGATCAGGGCCTCGGTGCCGTAGTCGGGCACCCACAACGTGTAGATCGCGAAGAAATGCGTCGTGCCGCAGGCGAGGATGAACAGCGCGAAGGCCCAAAACACCCAGCCGAACTGGATGTCGTTGCGGTGGGAGACAAAGTACGCCAGCGCGATGGGAATTGAGTAGTAGGCGATGCCGATCAGGGCGTCGGCGCCGACATGGGTCCAGATCAGTTCAGGCCGCCACAACAGGCATATGCCGTGCGGCGACAGACTGCTGGTCTCCCAAAGTTGCTGGAGGTATTGCAGCATCGGCCCGTCTCCCGCGCGTTGCACGCCGGCGACTCGGCCAGCCACCACAAAATAACGCAAAAGAACGGCGGCCGCTCTTAACGAAAAGTCAGACCGCTTCCGACAGCAGCGACAATTGCCGCGGGCTGGAGTCCTGCGCGTTCTGGTCGGTGAGGGGGGTCGGATAGTCGCCGGTAAAGCAATGGTCGGTGAATTGCGGCTTGAGCGGATCGCGGCCCGGAAAGCCCGCGGCGCGGTAGATGCCGTCGACCGACAGGAAGGCGAGCGTGTCGGCGCCGATGAACTGCCGCATGCTTTCCAGATCGTGCGTGGCGGCGAGCAGCTTGTCGCGCTCCGGCGTGTCGATGCCGTAATAATCGGGATGCGTGATCGGCGGCGAGGCAATGCGGAAATGAACTTCTTTGGCGCCGGCGTCGCGCATCATCTGCACGATCTTGCGTGAGGTCGTGCCGCGCACGATGGAATCATCGACGAGCACGATGCTCTTGCCGGCGACCACCGCGCGGTTGGCGGAATGCTTCATCCGCACGCCTTGATCGCGGATCGCCTGCGTCGGCTGAATGAACGTGCGGCCGACATAGTGGTTGCGGATGATGCCCAGCTCGAAGGCAATCCGCGCGGCCTGGGCAAAGCCGATCGCCGCAGGCACGCCTGAATCGGGCACCGGTACGACGACATCGGCGTTGGCGGGGGCC
>JANMSZ010000151.1:0-1907 GCA_031389925.1 Hyphomicrobiales bacterium
CGACCGGGCCAGCGCAGCCGACGCTTTCGGTCATGCCAGGCAAAGGCAAGTCCTACGCAGCTTTCCAGCGCGAAGATCAAGCCTGTCAGGTGTCGGCGCAGCGGGCGATCGGCAATCAGTCGCCCGGTCAGGCGGCCAACGACGCCGCCGTCACCAGCGCTGCCGTCGGCACTGGTCTCGGTGCGCTCGCCGGTGCTGCGATCGGGTCGATGTCTGGAAACATGGGCGCGGGCGCGGCCATCGGCGCCGGTTCCGGTCTTGTTGCCGGCGGCGTGGTCGGAGCGAACAGAGCGAACGAGGCCGGCGGCTCGCTGCAGGCACGCTATGACACAGTCTATGCGCAGTGTATGACGGCAAGCGGCAACGTGATTGCTGCCCCGGCGCCTCCGCCGCCCGTGGTTGTCTATGAGCGGCCGGAGCCGGTTTATGTCGAGCCGGAGCCCTATTACGGCGGCCCTCGTTATTATCGCCGCTGGTAACGGCAACGCCGGCGAATGCCCGGCGACCTGATCACATAATCGCGAACTCGGTATTCTTCCGGTCGGTCACCAGCATGCTGCCGGGATAATGCGTGATGCAGAACTCGGGCTTCGCCGTCGCGATCACCGATTGCGGCGTCACCCCGCAGGCCCAGAACACCGGGATCTCGTCGTCGCCGACCGGCACCGCGTCGCCGTAGTCCGGCTTCATGATGTCCTTGATGCCGATCAGCTCCGGCTTGCCGAGATGCACCGGCGCGCCGTGCACCGCGGGAAAGCGCGTCGTGATCTGCACGGCGCGGATCGCGTGTGCCGGCGACATCGGCCGCATCGACACCACCATCGGCCCGTGGAACGGACCGGCCGCGGCGGTCTGCACCGAGGTGCGAAACATCGGAACTGTTTTATTCAAAGCAATGTGCCGCATCTCGATGCCGTCGGCCATCAGCGCCTCTTCGAACGAGAACGAGCAGCCGATGACGAAGCTCACCAGATCGTCGCGCCAGAATTCGTGTAGATCGGTCGGCTCCGCGGCCAGTTCGCCGTTCTTCCACACCCGGTAGCGCGGGATGTCGGTCCGAATATCGAGGTCCTTGCCCAACTCCGGCACGCGCCAGTCGCCCGGCGCGGACGTTCCGATAACCGGGCAGGGTTTCGGATTGAGCTGACTGAAGCGCATGAAATCCGCAGCCAGTGCCTGCGGCAAAATGGCGAGGTTGCCCTGGACGTAGCCGCCGGCCAGCCCTGAGGTCGGCCCACGATGCGCGCCGCTGCGGATCGCAAGCCGCGCCGCCAGGCCGGTGTCATCGGTACGCACGGTTGTCATCGGCCGATACGACCATGCGGGCGCGCATGCATCAATAAGGAAATAGCGGTTGAAACTTACCCCCGGATCGCGTTTGCTTGGCGACAATAGATAGAAGCCCGCAACGGGCACGTTCAGGGGAGGGAAGTTTAAATGCTCAAACGCAAAACTGTGTCTTGTTGGACCTTGGCCGGCATCGCGGCAGCCGCCGTGATCGCGCCGGCCCACGCGCAGGCGCCGGCTGCGCCCGCCGCGCCGCCGATCAAGATCGGCATCGTGTCGTTTCTGTCCGGTCCGGCGGCGTCGCCCTTCGGTATTCCAGGCCGCAACGGCGCCGAGATCGTTCTTGAATCGCTGAACGCCGGCACCGCGCCGGCCCCGTACAACAAAGTCGGCTTCGGCGGCGTCAAGCTCGAAGCGAAATATGTCGACGAGGCCGGCTCCGCCGCCAACGTCGTGACCGACTTCCGCAATCTCGTGCAACGCGACCAGGTCGATGTCGTGGTCGGCTACATCTCGTCGGGCAACTGCCTGGCGGTGGCGCCGGTGGCCGAGGAGCTCAAGGCGCTCACGGTGTTCTACGATTGCGGCACGCCGCGCATCTTCGAAGAGAAGGCGCGCTC
>JANMSZ010000163.1:0-16036 GCA_031389925.1 Hyphomicrobiales bacterium
CGAACGCCGTGCTGATCGGCCGGCCGATCATCTGGGGCCTGACGGTGCACGGCGCCGACGGCGTGCGCGACGTGCTCGAGCATCTGCGCGTCGAACTGGTGCGCGCCATGCAGCTCAGCGGCGCGGCGAGGCTGAAAGATATTACGCGCGATTTGGTGGTGGGCGTGTAATCCCCAAAAGTGGGGACGCGCGGAAAACACAACACCGCGCGCGCCAGATTATTCCGACAATGAGTTGTGATCGCATTTGGCTCGAATGTCCTTGTGCGGCCGTGTGCGTTGGCTAGATGAAGCGCAGGCCGTGTGCCTTATGGAGGATCATCATGCCGCTTTCGATTAAAATTCTGCTGAGCGTATGTGGACTCGTTTTTGTTGCCGCTGCATCGGCGCCTGCCGAAGCTGCCAAAGCCCGCAAGCACAAGCTCACGGTTCAGGCCGCGCATGTTCAGTCGCAGTACCGGGGCCTCGATAAATTCCCGGCGGGGCCCATCTATGATGGGCGCACCTACCTCGGTGACGATCCGGACTCGTTCATCCGCTCGCAGATCGCGCGGGACGTCAACGCCGTCTACGGCGGCAATGACTGACGGCTGAAGCCTCACGCCTCGCATTGATTTTCCCCGGCCAATCGGGTGAACTGCGCCGCAAATAGCGCGCAGCCGCCTGCCGCCGGGGAGAAACGACATGCTCAAGACCATCGCGGCTTTCGACCGCATCGGCGAGGAAAATGCTTTCGCGGTGCTGGCCCGCGCCAACGCGTTGATCGCGCAAGGCCGCGACGTCATCAATCTCGGCATCGGTCAGCCCGATTTCCGCACCCCCGATTTCATCGTCGAGGCGGCGATCAAGGCGCTGCGCGACGGTCACCACGGCTACACGCCGGCGAACGGCATCCCGGCCTTGCGCGAGGCGGTCGCCGCCGATCTGCACAAGCGCTACGCCGTCGAGGTCTCGCCCGATAGCGTCATGATCATGCCAGGCGGCAAGCCGACCATGTTCATGTCGATCATGATGTTCGGCGAGCCGGGCGCGGAGATTATGTATCCCGACCCCGGCTTTCCGATCTATCGCTCGATGATCGAATTCACCGGCGCGACGCCGGTGCCGGTGCCGATCCGCGAGGAGAACGGCTTTGCCTTCTCGGCGGAAGAGACGCTGAAGCTGATCACGCCGAAGACACGGCTGCTGATCCTCAACTCGCCGGCCAATCCGACCGGCGGCGTCACCGGCAAGGCCGAAGTCGACAAGCTCGTTGCCAGTCTCGAGAAATGGCCGGACGTCGCGATCATGTCGGACGAGATCTATGACCAGATGACCTATGACGGCGAGAAGCACGTCTGCCTGTTGTCGTATCCGTCGATTCGCGACCGGCTGATTCTGCTCAATGGCTGGTCGAAGACCTATGCGATGACCGGCTGGCGGCTTGGCTACGCGGTATTCCCGCCCAAGCTCTACGATTATGCGCGCAAGCTCGCGGTCAATCTGCATTCCTGCGTCAACGCTTCGGCGCAATATGCCGGCTTGGCCGCCTTGAAAGGTCCGCAGGATGAAGTGCGCGCGATGGTCGCCGAGTTCGACAAACGGCGTAAAGTCGTGGTCGAGGGGCTCAACAAATTGCCCGGCGTATCGTGCGCGACGCCCAAGGGCGCGTTCTACGCCTACCCCAACATCAAGCGCACGGGCTGGAAGGCCAAGGCGCTGGCCTCGTCGCTGTTGGAAGACGCCGGCGTCGCCATCATCGGCGGGCCGGATTTCGGCATTCTGGGCGAGGGCTATGTGCGGCTGAGCTACGCCAACTCGACCGAGAATATTCTGAAAGCGCTGGGCCGCATGGGCGAGTTCT
This sequence comes from Hyphomicrobiales bacterium, assembly GCA_031389925.1. Classification (GTDB taxonomy): domain Bacteria; phylum Pseudomonadota; class Alphaproteobacteria; order Rhizobiales; family Xanthobacteraceae; genus Pseudolabrys. Next base: position 1,843 of record JANMSZ010000163.1, read on the forward strand.
TGGCCAGCCGCAAGGCGGCTTAAATCAGCTCTTGAACGGGCCTTTGCCAGCGTCCGCCGGCAGCGGCGACTCCGGATCTTTCGGCGGCTGCGGCGTGCCGTTTGGCGCCATCTCGTAGATGACGCGCGCAGGGCCGGGCTTGGCGAGGTGGGCGCCCTGCTTATCGAGCGCGTCCCACAGCGCCAGCAGCACGTCGCTTTTCACGTTGGCGACGCCCGCCGCCGGATCGGTGATCCAGAACCACAATTCGAATTCGAGCGCGCTGGCGCCGAATGCCGACAGCATGCAGGCGGGCGAAGGCTTCTTCGCCACGCGCTCGATGCTCTGCGCTGCCGTTACGGCGGCTTCCTGCACCTCGCGCGGATCGCTGTCATAGGTGGTGTTGAACTTCACCGACAGCCGGACCAGGTCGCTCGAATAAGTCCAGTTGGCGACGCGCTGTGTGATGAAGTCTTCGTTCGGAATCAGATATTCGCGGCCGTCGCGGGTATCGACCGAGGTGTAGCGCGCACCCATCATGCCGACCCGGCCGAAATGATCGCCGACCGAAATCACGTCGCCTGGCTTGATCGACTTGTCGGCAAGCAGGATGATGCCGCTCACCAGATTGGACACGATCTTCTGCAAGCCGAAACCGAGACCGACGCCGACCGCGCCAGAAAACAAAGCGAGTACAGATAAGTCGATGCCCATCGAGTTCAGCACGATCACCACCGCGAGGACCATCAAGGCGATGCGGATCAGCTTGACGATCAGCACCTGGATCGACGGCGTCAGGTCGGTGAAGGTCTGCACGCGCTTGTCGAGGAAGTTGCCGAGCGCATTGGCCGCCCACAGCGTCACCAGCAACAGGGCCGTGGTCTTGAGCAGCAGCAGCGGCGACAGCCGCAAGCCGCCGACCATCAACGACACCGCGGGTGAATCGAGGCTCGCCGTCACCGGATCGAGCAGCCGCAGGATGCTCAGCGCCGCGATGGTCCAGGCCGACACCGTGACGACGCGGTTGACGAAACGGTTCTGGATCACGCCGGCGGCGATGTTGATCACCACCCAGGCCGTGGTGAGGCTGATGGCGACGCCCAGCAGATAGGTGCGCGGGTTGATCACGTCGGCGCGCAAGGCGGCGCGGATTGCGATGACCACGAGGACGAAGGCGATCGGGCCGAGATATGCGACCAGCGCCCGCACCACCATGCGCAGATATGGCGGCCAACCCATCGTCAGCGACACCAGGTCGGCGCGCTTGCGGATCGAGACCGAGATGCCGACCGCGATAACCGCCGATAGGCCGATCAGGCCGAGTTGAATCGGCAGCCAGACCGAGGTCAACTCGCTGCGCAGCGTATGGCGCACCACCGCGAGGAAGGCGGTCAGCGTGTCGTGGAGATCGGAAAATTCCATGCGTAATCCGCTCGTCGAACCGGGCCGCATATGACTATGATTCGCGGCCGAAAGGCACGCAGGCGGCTGCCGCCATAGGGTCGTGACGGCTCAATAAGGCAAGAAAATGCCGGGAATGGGGAAGGAAATGTGCAATGGCTCAGCTATCTGAAGAGCAGCGCATGATGCGGCAAAGCTGCCACGATTTCGTCGACGACGTGGTTTTGCCCTTCATCAAGACCAACTGGCAGCGTGAATGGTCGATGACGCCGGAAGACCGGCTGCCGGCGAGCATCCTGGAAGGCGCCGAGAAGGTTGGCATCCGCACCTTGGGCGTGCCGGAGGAATTCGGCGGCGTCGAACTCGAAAAGGGCACCGAGGTCGCGACCTTTGCCATCATCGCCGAGGAAATTGCGCGCGGCGATTCAGGGCTGGCCGACAAGCTGGTGCAGAACTGGAAGGTCTCGGTGCTGCTGCGCCAACTGGCGCCGCGCCATTTGCAGGAGAAATGGTTCAAGCGCCTGGTCGAAGACCCGCAATTTTTGCTGGCGCATTGCCTGACCGAGCCGCGCGGCGCGTCGGATCGCTGGCTGCCTTACAACGTGCCGGAAGCGGCGATGCAGACCAAGGCAGTGAAGACTAACGGCGGCTGGATCATCAACGGCCGCAAACAGTTCATCTCCAACGGCTACGACGCCGGGCTCTACGTCGTTTATGCCAACACCAATCCGAAGGTCGGCATGATGCAGGGCACGTCGTCGTTCCTGGTGCAGCGCGAGACCAAGGGCTTCACGGTGGCGCGTTGCAACGAAACGCTCGGCTGCCGCTTCATGAATAACGGCGAGCTGGTGTTCGAGGACATGTTCGTGCCGGACGATCATCTGCTGGTCGAGAATACGTCGCTCGGTTCGGCCGGCATCTATTTTCGTCCCGGCAAGATCATCCAGGCCGCGAAAAATCTCGGCGTCGGCGTGCGCGCCTTCGAGGTGACCGCCGACTATGCGCAGAATTACGTGCAGGGCGGTCGTATCCTGATCAAGCATCAGGCGGTGGCGCTGCGGCTCGCCGACATGGCGACCAAGATCGAGGCGGTGCGCGCGCTGCTCGACCGCGCCTCGCGCGCGGTCGACGACAACGCGCCGGACGCCGAGATGCTGTGCAACATGGTCAAAATGTTCGCCTCGGAAGAAATCATGAAGGTCGCCCAGCACGCGGTCGAACTGCACGGCGGCAACGGCATGATGTTGGATTTCGGCGTCGAGAAATTCTTGCGCGACGCCGCGATCTTCCTGCACATGGACGCGTCGGTCGATATCTCTAAGATGAAGATCATCAAGAACATGTTCCCGCAGACCGCGGGGAAGTACGCCGGGCCGGAATAGCTCCTAACGCACTACGAAGCGGAATCCGACCGCGACAATCACCAGGCCGACGATTTGCGGGATGCTCGGCACGATGCCGAGGGCGAGAAAGCCGACGATCAGCGCGAAACCCGGCACCAGTGCGGGAAATGTCGCGGCGCGTCCGGCGCCGAGCAAAATCACCGAACGGGCGAACAAAAAGATCGGCAGCGCGCCGGCCAGAATTCCCTGCACCAGCGCCTGAAGCAGGTTCTCGGCCAGTCCCAGGTGCAGCATGTTGTCGAAGCCGACGAACAGAAAATAGAGCGGCGCGAAAATAATGATCGACAGCACGCCGACGACGGCCGCTGCCGCCAGACCGGGTACGCGCCACAGCCGCAGCAGCGTTCCGAACGACGCCCAGAACACGCCGGCGGCGGCGAACAGCAGGTCGCCACCGAGGCCATGTGTGCCAATGGTCGCCAGCGACTCGGCGCCGAACACGATCAGGCCCACGATGATGATGCCACCGCCGACGATGCGGTGCACAGTGGGGTGCTCGCCCAACACCAGCGTCGCCAGGATCAACCCGGACAAAGCGGCGCAGGCCGGCTGAATTGTGGTGCCGTGGCCGAGCGGCACCAGAATAAAGCCGGTGTAGGCGACCAGCGCCTGCGGCGGCCCCGCGAGCATCGTCAAGGCAAGCCCGCGGCCCCAGCCGATGCCGCCAAGGATGACGATGCCGGCGCGCAGTGCCAGCGGCGTCAGCAGCAGCCCGGTCCAGAAGAAGCGGTGAAAGGCAAGTTCACTGGGTGAAAACCCGATCGAGATGCCGTGCTTCGCGGCGACGAACCCAGCCGCCCAGCCGAACGCCGCGGCAATGCCACATAGTGTACCGACCAGCAGGCCAGACGACTTCACCGCTGCAGGTTGAGGCTTCTCTTCCAGCACGTCAGCTCAGCTCCGGTCGCAGGTGACTTGAGCATGGCTGATACTCTAGGATCGAAGCCCAAGTCCAACAACGAAACTTCAACGCTCTTATCACCGGGATGGATAGCTCATGGCGAAGTCGCGCAAAGTCATAATCACGTGTGCCGTAACCGGCTCGATTCATACGCCGTCGATGTCGCCGCATCTGCCGATTACCGCGCAGGAAATCGCCGATGCCGCCATTGGCGCCGCCGAGGCCGGCGCCGCCGTCGTCCATCTGCACGCGCGCAACCCGCAAGACGGCCGTCCGGATCAGACGCCGGAGGCCTTCGCGCCGTTCCTCAAGGTGATCAAGCAGCGCTCGGGCGTGGTGGTGAACATCACCACCGGCGGCGCGCCGACCATGACGGCGGAGGAGCGCGTCAAGCCGGCCGCGCACTTCAAGCCGGAAGTCGCGTCGCTCAACATGGGCACGATGAATTTCGGGCTTTACCCGATGATCCCGCGTTTCAAGGGTAAATTCAAACACGATTGGGAAGAGCCGTATCTGGAGCGCTCGCGCGGCGGCATGTTCAAGAACACCTTCGCCGACATCGAGTACATCCTCTCGACTTGCTCCGAGAACAACACGCGCTTCGAGGTCGAATGCTACGACATCGGCCATCTCTACACATTGCGGCACTTCCTCGACCGCGGCCTGATCAAGGCGCCGGTCTTCGTGCAGTCGGTGTTCGGTATCCTCGGCGGCATCGGGCAGCATCCCGAAGACGTCATGATGATGAAGCGCACCGCCGATCGTCTACTGGGCGACAATTATCACTGGTCGGTGCTGGGTGCCGGCCAAAGCCAGATGCGGATCGCGGCCATGGCGGCGGCGATGGGCGCCAATGTCCGTGTCGGTCTGGAAGATTCGCTTTGGCTCGGGCCCGGCAAGCTCGCCGAGTCGAACGCCCAGCAGGTCACGCAGGTGCGCAAGATCCTGGAGGGCCTCGGGCTCGAAATCGCCACGCCCGACGAGGCGCGCGAGATTCTGTCGCTGAAGGGCGGCGATAAGGTGAACTTCTAGACTCCTCGTCATTTCCGGAACGCGGGCATAAGCCCGCGGGCCGGTGGCGATAGAGCGTAAACCGGCGACAACGTTTCTCGTTGCTTGTTTCTCGTTGCTCTTGGCGGCCCGAATCCCTTTTATAGCGACGGGAGATTCGTGCATTTATGGCCTCGCTCGACACCGTCAGTATCGCGATTTTGCTAGGCAGCATGCTGGTTCTGGCCGGCATCCTGTCGAGCCTGGTTGCGTTGCGATTCGGCGCGCCGTTGTTGCTGGTGTTCTTGCTGGTCGGCATGCTGGCAGGCGAGGGCGGCCCGGGCGGCGTTAAATTCGACGACGTCCGCACCGCCTATACCGTCGGCTCGATCGCGCTGGCGCTGATCCTGTTCGACGGCGGTCTACGGACCAAGCTCAGTACCTTCCGCAACGTGCTGGCACCATCGGTGCTGCTGGCTACCGCCGGCGTGCTCGTCACCATGCTGCTGACCGCGCCGGCCGCCAAATTGGTGCTCGGTATGGGCTGGACCGAGGCTTTGCTGGTTGGCGCCGTGGTGGCCTCGACCGATGCCGCCGCAGTGTTCCTGCTCATCAATGCCGGGGGATTGAGGCTGCGCTCACGGGTGCGCGCCACGCTGGAAGTCGAATCGGGCACCAACGACCCCTTCGCCGTATTCCTGGTGCTGCTGCTGGTCGAAATTTTGCTGGCCGGCGATCACAGCTGGTCGCACATCGCGGTCATCCTGTTCCGCGACGCCGTGTTCGGCTGCGTCATCGGTATCGCCGGCGGCCGCATCATCACATGGGTGCTCAACCGGCTGACGCTGGCGCAGGGGCTGCATGCGCCCTTTGTCGCGGTCAGCGCGGTCGTGGTGTTTGCCCTCGGCAATGCCGTGCACACCTCGGGCTTTCTCGCGGTCTATCTCGCCGGCTTGGTCGTCGGCAACCGCCAGACCCGCGCGCACAATTCGGTGATCGTGTTCCTCGACGCCGTGACGTGGCTGGCGCAGATCGTGATGTTCGTTTTGCTCGGGCTGCTGGTTTGGCCGCAACGGCTGGCCGACAGCCTGGTCGGCGCGGTGGTTGTGGCGGTGGTGCTGATGCTGGTGGCCCGGCCGGTCGCGGTGTTCCTGTGCCTGGCGCCGTTCAAGTATCCGTGGCGCGAGAAGGTTTTCATTTCGTGGGTCGGCTTGCGCGGTGCGGTCGGCATCTTCCTGGCGTCGATCCCGATGCTGGTCGGTTTGCCGGCGGCCCATGTGTTTTTCGATGTCGGTTTCGTCGTGGTGCTGTTCTCTCTGCTGGTGCAGGGCTGGACCGTGGCACTCGCCGCGCGCAAGCTCCACATCGCGCATACGCATAGCGATCCGGTGCCGCGCCGGGTCGAACTCGATCTGCCGGGCCAGTTGGCGCGGGAGATCGTCGGCTACCCGGTCCCCGCCAACAGTCCCTATCTGCGCCGCGGGCTGATTCCGAACTGGGCGCGGCCGACGCTTGTGATCCGCAACGAGGAAATCCTGACACCGGCGGAAGCCGATCCGGTGCGCGAGGGCGACTACGTCTATCTGCTTGCGCCGCCGGAAAAGGCGCAGGCGCTTGACCGTTTCTTCGTTCGGATGCCGCCGCCGGCCGCGCCGGATCCGCGGCTGCTCGGCGACTTCTTCGTTACCGGTACGGCGACGCTCGGCGCGCTGGCCGATATTTACGGGCTACAAGTTGCCGCGGATCATACGGAAGTTTCGCTCGCCGAATTCTTCACGGAGAATTTGGGCCGCCGCGCCAAGGAAGGCGACATCGTTCAGCTAGGGCCGATCGCGCTGCTCGCGCATAAGGTCGAAAAAGGCCATGTCGTCACGGTTGGCCTGCGGTTGGCCGAACCCGAAACGGAGACCGATATTGTCGGCCGTGCCAAGGCGCTGTGGCGCCGCGTGCAGAAGTGGATTGGCTAGCGCATGATCCCGAAAAGTGGGAACCGGTTTTCGGATAAGATCATGCGCCGAAATAAAGAGCTTACTGCGTGCGGCGCGCCAAAGCCGGGCCGTGCTGCACCAGCCAAAAGCCGCCGAACAGCACGCCGGTCCAGAACAAATCGCCCAGCATCGTCTTTTCGAGGAACGGTAGCGCCAAGATGTAGCACTGCGTCAAGCCCGCGAGATTAAGCGGATACATGCCGCTGAAGGCCCAGACCGCGAAGTTCGACAGCAGGAAGAACAGGAACGAGGACACAACAACTGTTGCGATGGTCGGCAGCACCGTGTTCCAGCGGCGGGTCGCGATGCCCAAAATCGCCGGGATCGCGATGGCGGCAAAGCCGACGGCCTGGATGCGCCAATCTTCGCCCGGCAGGAACGCGTCGCTCAGGATCATGCCGAGCACGGGCACGGCGATGGCGAGCGCGGGGATGCGCAGGGCCCGGGCGGCAAACAGGCCGCTGGCGGCGACCGGCAGGAAGCCCGGCGCGTGCGGCAGCAGGCGGGACACCACGATGAGGGCGACCAGGAAAGCCACCAGGCCTAGGTCCATCCACAGGTCGTTGCGGGTTTTGGTCGGCTGCATCGCTTCAGTCCTTATGCGGTCCAGATTTGATTTGTGCATAGCACAAGGCGCGCCCGGATTCTATCGCTCCCGCATGGCTCTTTAGGCGCGATTTTCCGCCCAGTCGCCGATGATCTGCGCCAGTTGATCGAGGCCATCGGTGAGGGCTGCTGGGCCGGGCTGCAGAATGAGCGTCGATTTGACCTCGCGCAGCCAGCCGGTGGCAACCGCGGGAACATCGGCAAAGCCGGCACGGGCGGCAACCTTGGCCGGCACGAATTTCTTGCCGCACCAGGAGCCGATGATGATGTCGGGCGCAACGGCAGTAACGGCGGTAACGGCTACGATGCGGTCTTTGGCGTTCTTCTTCGCGGCGAGGTGCGGAAACACGTCGATGCCGCCGGCGGCCTCGATCAGCTCCGACACCCAGGCGATGCCGGAGATCATCGGCTCGTCCCATTCCTCGAAATAGACCTTCGGGCGGTGCGGCAACTTCAGCGCGCGTTCGCGCACCGCATCGACATGCGCGGCGAGCGAACGTGCCAGCGCCTCGGCCTTCCCCGACGCGCCGACCAGCGCGCCGAGCGTGCGGATCATGTCGAAGATGCCGGCGACGTCGCGCTGGTTGAAGGCATGCACCGCGACATTGGCCCGGATCAGTTCGGCGACGATGTCGGCCTGCAGATCGGAAAACGTCAGCACCAGGTCGGGCTTGAGCGCCAGGATCTTCGGCACGTCGGCGGAGATGAAGGCCGAGACCCGCGGCTTTTCCTTGCGCACGCGGGCCGGCCGCACCGCATAGCCCGACACGCCGACGATGCGGGCGTCCTCGCCGAGGAGATACAGCGTCTCGACGGTTTCTTCGGTCAGACAGACAATTCGTTCGGGCGGGAACATGGCGGCAGCATACACGTTCAGGCGCCGAGCAACTCCACCCCGCCGGTCGCGACGACATGGCCGCCGTTGAGCGTCACCACGCGCGTGGCGATGCGTCTGACTTCCGCGGCGTCGTGGCTGACGTAGATCATCGGCACCTTGGCGTCGTCGCGCAGCCGCTCCAGATACGGCAATATCTCTTCCTTGCGCCCGGCGTCGAGCGAGGCCAGCGGCTCGTCGAGCAGCAGCAGGCGCGGCTTCATCAGCAGCGCACGGCCGAAGGCGACGCGCTGGCGCTCGCCGCCCGACAGTTTGCCGGGCCGCCGGTCGAGCAGGGGCCCGATGTCGAGCAACTCGACCGCGTGCGAAAACGCCGCCGGATCGTCGGCAAGGCCGTTCATCCAGCGTCCGTAAGTGAGGTTGCGCTTCACCGATAGATGCGGAAACAGCCGGCCTTCCTGAAACACGGTGCCGATGCGCCGCCGCCACGCCGGCACATTGATCCGCGCGTCGCTGTCGAACAGCACGTCGTCATCGAGCGTGATGCGGCCGCGGTCGGGCTTCAGCAGTCCGGCGATCATGTTGATGATGCTGGTCTTGCCGGCGCCCGACGGCCCGAACAGAACGGTGGCGCCGCTCTCGCTGGCGAACAAAGCGTTGAGCGCAAAGTCGCCGAGTTTCTTTTCAATTTCTACGACCAGCATATCAAGACCCGTGGAGCCGCGCGGCGGCGCGGCGGGCGAGCCATTCCGAGGCGATCAAGGCCGCCATCGAGATGACGATAGAGACGAGCACCAATTGCAGCGCGGCGCTGTCGCCGTCCGGCACTTGCGTCAGCGTATAGATCGCGGCCGAGATGGTTTGCGTTTCGCCCGGAATATTGGACACGAAGGTGATGGTGGCGCCGAACTCGCCGAGCGCCTTGGCGAAGCCGAGCATCGCGCCGGCGATGACGCCGGGCAGCGCCAGCGGCAGCGTCACCGTGACAAAGGCCCAGAAGCCGTTGGCGCCCAAGGTTGCGGCCGCGTCCTCCAGCCGCCGGTCTATGGCTTCGATCGACAGCCGGATCGGCCGCACCACGAGCGGAAACGCCATCACGCCGCAGGCCAGCGCCGCGCCGGTCCAGCGGAACGAGAACACGAGGCCGAGGTGATCGGCCAACCACGCCCCGACCGGCGCTTTGCGGCCGAGCGTGATCAGCAGCAGATAGCCGGTGACGACAGGCGGCAGCACCAGCGGCAGATGCACCAGCGCGTCCAGCAATGATTTGCCCCAGAACTCCTTGCGCGCCAGCACATAGGCGATGGCGATGCCGAACGGCAGCGACACCGCGGTCGCGACCAGCGCGATCCGCAGCGAAAGCTGCACGGCAATCCAGTCCTGGGGGGAAAGATCGAACACTACGACACGGACTTGATCAGGAAGCTGAAGCCGTATTTCTCGAAGATCGCCTTGGCTTCCGGCGTGCGCAGGAAGGCGAGATATTTCCCGGCGTCGGCTTTGGCGTTCGCCGTTGCCGCCACCGGATAGACAATCGGCGGATGCGAGCCGTCCGGGAACACGCCGACGATCTTCACCTTCGGTTCGACCTTGGCGTCGGTCGCATAGACGATGCCGATCGGCGTTTCGCCGCGCGCGACGAAGGCAAGCGTGGCGCGCACATTCTCGGCCATCGCCAGCTTCGGCTCCGCCGCCGGCCAGCCGCCCAGCGACTCAAGCGCCGCCTTGGCGTAGAGCCCGGCCGGCACGGCTTTCACGTTGGCGACGGCAATACGTCCGTCGCCGGCGAGCTTGGCGATGTCGAAGGGCTTGGCGATCGTCACTTTGTCGAGTTTTGAATCGAGCGGCGCAATGAGGACCAGTCTGTTGCCGAGCAGATTGACGCGGCTGTCCGGCTTGATCAGGTTTTTCTGCGCGACGAAATCCATCCACTGCAGATCGGCGGAGGCGAAAACGTCGGCGGGCGCGCCGCTTTCAATCTGCTTGGCCAGCGCCGAACTCGCGGCATAGCTGGCGACAACTTTAATGCCGGTGGCCTTGGTGAAAGCGGCGTTGGCGTCGTCGAGCGCATTCTTCATCGACGCGGCGGCGAAGACGATGAGCGTGTCCTGCGCCGCTGCAAGCTGCGGCGCGCCGCAAAAAGCGAACAGGCTGAAGGCAAGAAGCCGTGCGAACATGGCGGTTCTCCTGAAGCGCCTCTTGGGCGCCCGGACACTGGAAATCGTCGGAACCGCCGTTCCGCACACGAGGCAGGCGCACAGCGTGCCCCGGGTCAAGCTTAAACCTAGCAAGGCCGGGGCGGTTTGTCTCCCTTCACCCTCCCCTGGAGGGGGAGGGTCGACCGCCATAAGCGCGTTTACGCGCGTCTTCGACGCGCTATGGGCGGTCGGGGTGGGGTGAACTTAATAGTGGGAGAAGGTCACCCCACCCCGCTCGCTATCGCTCGCGACCCTCCCCCTCCAGGGGAGGGTGAAGCAAGCAATACTTACGGCACATAATTTCCATGGTCTCTCCTGAATCTCCCATTCCCTCGCTTGCCGACCGCGTCCGCCCCATCAAGGCGAATGCGCCGGTCGTCGGCGTGCATTTCTTCGGCGCGACGCCGGTGTTCGTGTTGGGCGAGGAAGCGTTGTTGTTCACCAATGACGCCGAAGAGACGCTGCTGCCGATACACGGCGGCGGCATTCTCGCCAGCGCGTCGGACGGCACGCGCATCGTCACCGGCGGCGACGACGGCAAGTTGATCGCGACCGACGCCAGTGGCGCGCACGAACTCATCGCCACCGACGACAAAAAGCGTTGGATCGATCAGGTCGCGCTCGGGCCGGACAGCGCCATCGCCTGGTCGGCGGGAAAGTCGGCCTATGTCCGCACCGGCAAAGGCGAGGTGCGCACCATCGACGCGCCGTCGACCGTCGCCGGTCTGTGCTTTGCGCCCAAGGGCCTGCGGCTGGCGATCGCGCATTACAACGGCGCCTCGCTTTGGTTTCCCAATGCGGCGGCGGCGCCGGCGAAATTCGAATGGAAGGGCTCGCACCTCGGCGTCACCATCAGCCCCGACGGCAAATTCCTGATGACCACGATGCAGGAGGCGACGCTGCACGGCTGGCGCATCGCCGATGCCAAGAACATGCGGATGTCCGGCTATTCGGCGCGGGTGCGTTCGCTCAGTTGGACCGCCGACGGCAAATTCCTCGCCACCTCCGGCTCCGAGCAGCTCATCCTCTGGCCTTTCGACGGCAAGGATGGCCCGATGGGCAAACAGCCGACCATGCTGGCGCCGTCCGAGGCGCGCGTTTCGGTCGTCGCCTGTCATCCGAAGCAGCCGGTCGTGGCGGTGGGCTACAGCGACGGCGCGGTGCTGATGGTCAGGCTCGAAGACGGTGCGCTGATAGCGGCTCGTGCGGCCGACGGCGATCCGGTCGGCGCCATCGGCTGGGACGCCGCCGGGCGCATTCTCGCTTTCGGCACCGAATCCGGCGATGCCGGTATCCTCGTGCTGTAATCTGCTTATCTCTTCCCCTGCGGGTGGGGCATAAGCGTCACCGCACCAGCACGTTCTTGAACTGCCAGGGATCGCTCGTGTCCAGGTCCTCGGGGAACAGGCCAGGACGGCCGGCGAGCGGGGTCCAGTCGGTGTAGTAGCCTTTCACCGGGCCGAGATAGGGCAGCTGGATTTCCAGAAGGCGATGGAAGTCGATCTCGTCGGCCTCGACGATGCCCTCATTCGGATGCTCCAGCGCCCAGACCATGCCGCCAAGCACGGCGGAGGTCACCTGCAGGCCGGTGGCGTTCTGGTACGGCGCGAGGTCCCGCGTCTCCTCGATGGAGAGCTGCGAGCCGAACCAATAGGCGTTCTTGCCGTGGCCGTAGAGCAGCACGCCGAGTTCGTCGATGCCGTCGACGATTTCGTTCTCGTCGAGGATGTGATGCTTCGTCTGCATCGTGCCCGAACCGAACAGCTCGTGCAGCGACAGCACCGCGTCGTCCGCCGGATGATAGGCATAGTGGCAGGTCGGCCGGTAGGTCGCCTTGCCGGACGCATCGTAGGCCGTGAAATAGTCGGCGATCGAAATCGACTCGTTGTGGGTGACGAGAAAGCCGTACTGCGCGCCGCGCGTCGGGCACCAGGTGCGCACGCGCGTGTTGGCGCCGGGCTGCATCAGGTAGATCGCCGCGCCACAGCCGGTTTCATGGGTATGCGCGTTCGCCGGCTGCCATTTTTCATGGGTGCCCCAGCCGAGTTCGGCCGGTTGCATGCCTTCCGACAGGAAGCCTTCGACCGACCAGGTGTTGACGAAGACTTCCGGGGGCTTCGGCGTCTTGGAACGTTGCGTGTCGCGCTCGGCAATGTGGATGCCCTTGACGCCGGCCTGCCGCATCAGGTCGGCCCATTCCGCCTTGGTCTTCGGCTCGGGGACATTGAGCTTCAGATCGGCCGCGAGATTAACCAGCGCCTGCTTGGCGAAGAACGAGACCATGCCGGGATTGGCGCCGCAGCAGGAGACGGCGGTGATCGAGCCGGGCTTGCGCGCCTTCTTGGCGGCGAGCGTCGTCTCGCGGAGCGCATAGTTGGAGCGCGCAGCCGCGCCCTTCGAGGAGTCGAAATAGAAGCCGAGCCACGGCTCGTTGACCGTGTCGATGTAGAGCGCGCCGATCTCGTTGCAGAGCTCCATGATATCGACCGAGCCCGTGTCGACCGAAAGGTTGACGCAGAAGCCCTGGCCGCCGCCCTCAGTGAGCAGCGGTGTCAGCAACTCGCGATAATTGTCCCTGGTCAGGCCCTTCTGGATGAAGCGCAAGCCGTGCTTCTCGCACAGCGCCTTGCGGCCCTCGTCCTTGGGATCGAGCACGGTGATACGCGACTTGTCGTAGGTGAGGTGCCGCTCGATCATCGGCAGCATGCCTTTGCCGATCGAGCCGAAGCCGACGATGACAATCGGGCCGGTAATGGTGGCGTAGACGGGCCAATCGGTCATTTCAAAACCTCCAAAACGCAATATCGGGTGATATCCGCCGCGTGTGACGAACGGAAGGGCGGACGCCGCGTTTAGGGCGCGGCGTCCACGATATTTTCCGGGTTTCAGGCGGCTCGCGTACGGCCGGAGCGGGCCGCACGACGATCCTGCGCCACCAAGGCGGCGAGGTCGGGCTTGGCTGCCAATTGTCCGGCAGCGCCGATCATGCCGCGCGCGCCGTCGAGGCTGCCTGCCTTCAGTTCGCGGCCGAGCAGCCTGTGACGCTCGAACGGACCGGGCATCCACAGCGCGCCGGTCTTCTCGCCGGAAAAGCCGAAGCGATTGTAGTATTCCGGATCGCCGACCAGGACGATCGCGCCATAGCCGAGCTTGCGCGCGGTCTGGATCGCGCGGCGCACCATCGCGCCGCCGAGCCCGCGGTTGCGGCAATCTTCCGCCACCGCCACCGGCCCGAGCAGCAGCACCTGTTGGCCCAAGGACTTTTCAATGCCGCAGGCAACGTTCCACAGCCGCGCGGTGCCGATGACGCGCTTGCCCTCGGACGCGATGAACGAAAGACCTTCGGCCGGCAGGCGGTCCTCGCGCAGCCGTTCCGAGCTCTTGCGGGTGCGGGTCTCACCGAAAGCTGCATCGAGCAGCGCTTCGCGCGCGTCGATGTCGGCAAGCCGTTCGTGACGAATCTGGATCATTGTGCGATTCATGGCCGTACTCCTTCCCCGCCGAGCCCGCGCGCGTGCGCGCGCACTCAAGCGCCGTCAGTTCGAATGATGAGGAAAGGGGGAGGCGGGAACACCGCCTCCCTTAACTGTCAGATGTGGCGACCTTCAGATGTGATAGGTCTTCAGCGGCGGGAAGCCGTTGAACGCCACGGCCGAGTAGGTCGCCGTATAGGCACCCGTGCCCTCGATCAGCACCCGGTCCCCGATCTCCAGGCTGACCGGGAGCGGGTAGGGCTGCTTCTCGTACAGCACGTCAGCCGAGTCACAGGTCGGACCGGCCAGGACGCAGGGCGCCATGGCATCGCCGTCCCGCGGCGTCTTGATCGGGTAGCGGATCGACTCGTCCATCGTCTCGGCGAGACCGCCGAACTTGCCGATGTCGAGGTAGACCCA
>JANMSZ010000474.1:0-8930 GCA_031389925.1 Hyphomicrobiales bacterium
GACAACATACCTTGGGATTATTGTCAAGCAGCGTGGGCCGCGCCCTCCGCCGTCATTGCTGGGCTCGACCCGGCAATCCATGAGCGCGTGCGTCGCCGGAAGGCTTACGTAGGACCGCCGATGACGTGACTAAGTCATGGATGCCCGGGTCGAGCCCGGGCATGACAATGTGCGCGAGCGCTGGTGCCCCAGCTTTCGCGGGGAACGCCGGCTACTTATCGTCGGTCTTGCCGCCGAACAGGCCGCCGAAGGACGGTATCACCGAGGCGATGCCGGTCGGCGCAGGCGCAGCCGGAGCCGGCTTCGGCGCCTTCTTTTTGGCAACTTTTTTCTTGGCAGCTTTCTTTTTGGACTTCTTCGCGACGACTTTTTTCGTGACTTTTTTCGTCTTCTTCGCCTTCTTGGCTTTTTTCGCCGGCTTCTTGGATTTCTTCTTCGACTTCTTCGCCATGATCAGATCTCCCGATCGGTTTGAATGAACTAGTTCAGCAATACAGCCTCTGGCCTTGCGGCCGCAGCATCTCTCCGCCCACCCGCGGCCTCTTCGCTTGCCGCTCGGGCGGCCGCGAACTCCGCCAACGGCGCCGGCACCGGACCGCCGGTCGCCCAGTCGAGCAACTCGACGGTGTGAACCACCGGGATGGCGGTGCCGCCGCCGATCTGAGTGATGCAGCCGATATTGCCGGCGGCGATCACGTCAGGGAGAAGCCGCTCGATGTTGGCGACCTTGCGGTTGCGCAACCGGCCCGCCAGCTCCGGCTGAAGAATGTTGTAGGTGCCCGCCGAGCCGCAACACAAATGACCCTCCGGCACATCTTTGACGACAAAGCCAAACTTGGAAAGCAAATCTTTCGGTTCGCGCACGACTCTTTGACCGTGCTGCAGCGAACATGCCGAATGATAGGCGACGGTGAGCGGCTTAGTTGCGTGCTTGGGCGCCGCGACCGGCTTCAAGTCGAGCGTCGCGAGATATTCGGTGACATCCTTGGCCAGCGCCGCCACCCGCGCCGCCTTCGGCGCGTAGGCCTCGTCGGTGCGCAGCATGAAGCCGTAGTCCTTCACGGTGGTGCCGCAGCCGGACACCGTGATCAGGATGGCGTCCAACCCCTCGCCGCTGATCTCGGCCATCCAGGCATCGATATTGTTGCGCGCCTGCGCCAGCGCCTGCTCCTCGCGGCCCATATGATGGACCAGCGAGCCGCAACAGGCCTCGCCTTTAGCGACCACGACCTCGATGCCGTTGCGGTTGAGCATGCGGATCGCCGACTCGTTGGTCGACGGCGCCAGCACCGGATTGATGCAGCCCGACAGCAGCGCGACCCGGCCGCGCCGGGTTCCCATGGCGGGATGGACCTTGCCGGTGCGATCGCCCGGCGGCGCCAGCATCCGGCTCGGCGACAGGCTCACCATGGCGGCGAGCCGCGTCAGGCCGAGCGCGCGGAACACCGGCGCGAAGGGCTTGGCCAGCCAGCCCGCCACCGAGGCCAGGCGGAACAGCGCCGGGTCGGTCAGCACCCGCGCCAGCAGCGCGCGCAGCATGCGGTCGGCCAGCGGGCGCTTGTAGGTCTGCTCGATGTGCTCGCGGGCATGGTCGACCAGATGCATGTAATGCACGCCGGACGGACAGGTGGTCATGCAGGCCAGGCACGACAGGCAGCGGTCGATGTGTTTGACGACCTCGGGCGTCGCCGGGGCGCCGGCCTCGAGCATGTCCTTGATCAAATAGATGCGGCCGCGCGGCGAATCGAGTTCGTCGCCGAGCAGGACGTATGTCGGGCAGGTCGCGGTGCAGAAGCCGCAATGCACGCAGGCACGCAGGATTTTCTCGGACGCGTAATTCTGCGGGTCGGCGAGCTGGCCGAGGGAGAAATTGGTCTGCATGCGCTTACGTTACACGGCGGCGGCTAAGAGCCAAGCCTCGCGGAGCGAGGTCACGAACTAAGCTTCGCGTGGCGCGCAAGCGTGGCGCGATCCATCCGGTACAATTCGTCGCAAATTTCGGCGGGCAGATGGCCGGGCCCGCGCGCGTTCTGCCCGGCTGCGGCACCGGCGGCGCCGAATACCGCGAGCGCGGCGATGGCCGCCTCGCGCGGCGGCCGGACCGCGGCAAAGGCGGCCGTCACCGCGCTGAGCGAGCAGCCGAGCGCGGTCGACAGCGGCATCAGCGCGTGGCCGGTCTCGATCGCCACCTGGGTCGTGCCATCGCAGACGTAATCGACCGCGCCGGTGACCGCGACCACGGCGCCGATGCGCTTGGCCAGCAAGGCTGCGGCGCTGACGGCGTCGCCGGCTTTTGCGGTGGAATCGACACCCTTCCCGCTGCCGGTCTGGCCGGCCAGGCTGAGGATCTCGCTGGCATTGCCACGGATGATCGTCGGCCGCAGCGCCGCCAGTTCGACGGCGGCCTGCGTGCGGTATGGCGTCGCGCCACAGCCGACCGGGTCGAGCACCCAGGGCTTGCCGAGTGCGTTGGCCTTCGCCACGGCGGCGCGCATCGCCTCGACCCAAGGCGGCGACAGCGTGCCGATATTGACGGCGAGCGCGTCCGAGATGGCGACGAAGTCCTCGACCTCCTCGACCGCATGCACCATGGCTGGCGAGGCGCCGAGCGCCAGCAGCACATTGGCGCTGATGGTCATGGCGACGTAATTGGTGATGTTGTGCACCAGCGGGCGTTTCGCGCGCAGGTCTTCGAGCGCGGAATAGACGTCGTCGATTGTGGTGTCACTCATGTCACTCCCTCCGCCGGTACGAGCCGGATCAGGTTCTGCGGGTTGGCGTGACGCCTCTCAGCCTCGGTACGAGGCACCCCGGTGTGGATGGGTTGAATTTAAGTCGGGCGGGCTCAGCGCGCAACTCGCCGGCGGTCACACGCCCGCAGTCATGCGCCCCGGATTGAGCACGCCCTTGGGATCGAAGGCGTCCTTGACGCGCTTGCTTAAGCTCGCGAGCGCCGGCTCCTGCGGCTGGAACACGTCGGCAGACGCACGCACCGACGCGGACGCGCGCACCAAAGTGGCGTGGCCGCCGACGCTAGCTACCGCTTCGCGGATGTGCGCGGCGTCCGGCTCGTCGCCGAACGGCATCGCCACCCAGATGAGGCCGCCGCCCCAGTCGTAGAACATCTGCGCCGCCGGCGTGATCGCCGCCGCGACCCGGTGGCCGTTGGCGGGCGCGGTCGAGATGCGCCACAGCGGGCGCTGGCGCGAGGCTTCGGTGGTGAAGGGCTTCACCTGGCGCACGCTGCGCCACAGCGCGCGGGATTCTTTTTCCTCGAGCAGCACGACCGGGCCGAAATCCTTCATCAGCTTGGCCAGTAAATCCTTGCGATGCTTGACCGACGGCGCGACGCCTTCCAGCCGCAGCGCCGTGGCGGCTTCGGCATTGGGCAGGCCGTCGAAATAAGACGCGACGTGATCGGGCAGATGCGCCGCGGCGGAAACATCGCAGGGCGAACCCATCGCGGCGGCCATCGCGGCGCAGGCGCGGGCGTCGTCGAGGCCTTCGACGACGACGGTCGCTTCGGTTTCGGCGCGCGGAAGTACTTTAATTGTAATGTCGGTCATCGCCGCCAGCGTGCCCCAGGAGCCGGCCAGCACCTTGCACATGTCGTAGCCGGTGACGTTCTTCACGACGCGGCCGCCGGACTTGATGGTGTCGCCGCGGCCGGTGACAGCAGCGACACCGAGGAAGTGATCGCGCGCGGCGCCCGCCTTGATGCGGCGCGGGCCGGACAAATTCGCGGCGATGGCGCCGCCGATCGTGCCCTGATCGGCCGCGCCACCGAGCAGCGGGCCGTAATCCATCGGCTCGAAGGCAAGCTCCTGGTTGTTCTTTTCCAGCAGCGCCTCGATCTCGGCGAGCGGCGTGCCGGCGCGCGCCGACAGCACCAGTTCGGCCGGCTCATAGAGAGTGACGCCCTTGAGGCCCGAGAGATCGAGCGTGAGATCGGTCTGGCTCGGACGGCCGATGCCGCGCTTGGTGCCCTGGCCTGCGATCTCCAACGCCTTGTCGTGGCTGAGCGCCCAGCGCACGGCGTCTTCGACGTGCTTTTCGTCGATGGGCTTGAGGATGTTGGTCATTAAAACCGCGGTATGTCGGGGAACGGCAGCTTGCCGCCGGAGATGTGCATGCGGCCGAGCTCGGCGCAGCGGTGCAGCACCGGAAACACCTTGCCGGGGTTCAAAAGGCCTTTCTCGTCGAAGGCGCATTTGACGCGCTGCTGGGCGTTGAGATCGATCTCGGAGAACATCACCGGCATCAGGTCGCGCTTCTCGACGCCGACGCCGTGCTCGCCGGTCAAGACGCCGCCGACCGCGACGCAAAGTTTCAAAATTTCGGCGCCGAATTCCTCGGCGCGCTCGACCTCGCCGGCCTTGTTGGAGTCGTAGAGGATCAGCGGATGCAGATTGCCGTCGCCGGCGTGAAACACATTGGCGACGCGCAGGCCGAATTTCTCCGACATCTTCTTCATCTCGGCCAGCACCTGCGGCAGTTGGCTACGCGGAATGGTGCCGTCCATACAAAAATAATCCGGCGAGATGCGGCCGACCGCCGGGAACGCCGCCTTGCGCCCGGCCCAGAACAGCAGCCGCTCTTCTTCCGTCTGGGAGACGCGGCAATTCATCGAGCGGCATTTGCTCGCGATATCGACGACGCGCTCGATCAGGTGATCGACCTCGGCCTGCGGTCCGTCGAGTTCGACGATCAGCAGCGCCTCAACGTCGAGCGGATAGCCGGCGTGAACGAATTCTTCGACGGCGTGGATCGCAGGCCTGTCCATCATCTCCATGCCGCCGGGGATGATGCCGGCGGCGATGATCGCCGACACGCATTCGCCGGCGTCCTCCGACGACGGAAAGCCGACCAGCACGGCGCGCTGCGTCTCGGCTTTCTGCAAAATGCGCACGGTGACTTCGGTGACCACGCCGAGCAGTCCTTCGGAGCCATTGATCAGGCCGAGCAAGTCGTAGCCTTCGGCGTCGAGATGCTTGCCGCCGAGCTGCAGCACTTCGCCATTCATCAGCACCAGTTCGCAGCCGAGCACGTTGTTGGTGGTCATGCCGTATTTCAGACAATGCACGCCGCCGGAATTCTCCGCGACATTGCCGCCGATGGTGCAGGCGATCTGCGACGACGGATCGGGCGCGTAATAGAAGCCGGCGTGCGCCACCGCGATGCTGACGGCGAGGTTGGTGACGCCGGGCTCGACCACCGCGACGCGGTTGGCGAAATCGATTTCCTTGATGCGGTTGAACTTGGCCATGCCGAGCAGCACGCCGTCTTCCAGCGGCAGCGCGCCGCCTGACAGCGATGTGCCGGCGCCGCGCGGCACCACCTTGATGCCCTCGCCGTGGCAATAAGCCAGCACTTCGGAGACCTGCTTGGTGGTTTCCGGCAGCACCACCACCAAAGGAAGCTGGCGATAGGCGGTCAGGCCGTCGGATTCGAACGGGCGCATCTCTCGCTCGGTGGCGATGACGCCCTCGCCCGGCACGATGGTGCGCAGCGCCTTGACGATTGCCTTGCGCCTGGCCAGCACCGCGCTGTCCGCTTCCGGCATTCGCACCGACATTCGTCCGCTCCCGGCTGTTATTGCGGCTAAGTTATCGGCCATTTGACGCCCGACATAAAGGGCTGGCAAAACCTTGGGAACCGGGCCAGCGTCATGGCCATTAGGTCCTCGGGCGGCAATCATCACGGCAGGAGTGCAGGCATGAAATCGGTACTAGTGGCGGCCGTTATATTGGCCGCGATGGCGCAAAACGCCCAGGCGCAAGACGCGGCGGCGGGCGAAAATTCGTTCAAGAAATGCCTCCCCTGCCATGCCGTCGGCGAAGGCGCCAAGAACAAAGTAGGTCCCGTGTTGAACGGTCTCGACAGCCGCAAATCCGGCACGGTCGAAGGCTACAATTATTCCGACGCCAACAAGAATTCCGGCATCACCTGGAACAAGGACGTGTTCCTGGAATACATCAAGGACCCGCGCGCCAAGATCCCCAGCACCAAGATGATCTTCCCGGGCATCAAGAACGAGAAGGAAGCCGGCGACCTGTGGGCCTATCTGGCGTCGTTCGGACCGGACGGCAAGAAGAAGTAACCGCGCACCGTCCGTGAGTGCCGATTTTTGGATAGGATCACGGGCCAATAAGAGACCTGGCGGCTTTGACCTCGGTCAAAGCCGCCGCGGAGGATGACGGGCATTGTTGAGCGGCCGGAATATAGGTCCGGCCAGGAGAGAACCGTCATGATCAAGGATATTATCGTCAACCTTGGCCTGGGCACGCGAGACCCGGCCGGCAATTTTGCGATCTCGATCGCGGAGGCCTTCGAGGCCCATCTGACCGGCGTCGCCTTTGCCTACGAGCCGGTCATCCCGGGATCGGTGATGGGCGGCGTTCCGGTCGACTTCATCGATGCCCAGCGCGCCGAATCCACCAAGCATGCGCGCGCCGCCGTCGCGCGCTTCGACGCCGCCGCCAAACAAGCCGGCATTTCCGCCGAAAGCCGAATCATCTCCGCCGGCATTGCCGATGCCGCCAATCAACTCGGCCAACTGGCCCGCCGCTTCGATCTCGCGGTGGCCGGCCAGCCGGAGGGCGAGGATTCAAACGCCGATGAGATCGTCGATGAGGGCGTGTTGTTCGAATCCGGCCGCCCGGTGATCTTCGTGCCCTATATCCAGAAGGCCGCGTTGAAGCTCGACCGCGTCATGGTGTGCTGGGACGGCAGCCGCACCGCGACCCGCGCGGTCGCCGATGCCATGCCGTTCCTGAAAAAGGCCAAGCAGGTCGAGATCGTCATGATCGGCACCAAGGAAGCCAAAGGCGAAATTCCGGGTGCCGATCTCGCCCAGCATCTCGCGCGTCATGGGCTCGACGTTTCGCTCAAGCGCATCACCTCGGCCGAGACCGATGTCGCCTCCACCATTCTGTCTCATGCCGCCGACACCAGCGCCGACCTTATCGTGATGGGCGGCTACGGCCATTCGCGCTTACGCGAATTCATTCTCGGCGGCGCCACCAGCGGCATTCTGGAATCAATGACGGTGCCGGTGCTGATGTCGCATTGAGCTGCTGCGAACGGAGAGTTTTTTGCTCGAACGTCACGTCACCACGCTCAAGGGAGAGCGCGTGCTGATCCGGCCGCTACTGCCGAAGGACGCGGCGCTGTATCCGGATTTCCTCACCGACGTGACGCAGAGCGACCTGCGGCTACGGTTCTTTTCGTCGATGCGCGCGCTGAGCGCCGAGATGATCGACAAGCTCGTGCATTACGATCCCGCCGTCGCCATGGCCTTCATCGCCATCGACGAAGACGACGGCCACATGCTCGGCGTGGTGCGGCTGCATGACGACGCCAAAGGCGAGCACGGCGAGTTCGCGATTTTGCTGCGCACGCATCTCAAGGGCCACGGCCTCGGCTGGCTGATGATGAAGCACATGATCGCCAACGCCAAAGCCAAGGGCCTGAAATCGGTACGCGGCCAGGTGCTGGCGGAAAACCACACCATGCTTCAGATGTGCGGCGAACTCGGCTTCCACGCCGCCGACGATCCGCTCGAGCGCGGTGTCAAGGAGGTGACGCTACCATTGGATGAAGTGCCGGAAGAAGCAGTCGCCTAAGGCAGCACACACTGCGCAACGAGGCCACGGGCGCGGGCATCGACCACGCCGAGCGCACGCAACGCCAACAGCGTCGCGCCCTGCACCGCTTCACGCGAACCGGCCGCATCGCCGTCATGCGACGGCGCCAAAGGCCCGAGCAATCCCTCCATCAGCGCGCCGACAATCGCAGGCGCCGCCACGCGCGCGTCCTGCTCGGGCAGCAATTTGCCGTCGATCGCGGCGCGGATGCGTGTCTCCAGTTCGGAGGCGAGCGACTGGCGGAAGTCGAGCCGCATGGCGTCGACCGCGGCATCAATCGGCTCGGCGATCACCGCCCAGGCCAGCCGCCGTTCGGCGAGCGAGCGCGCCGCGAAGGTGGCGATAGACGCCGCCAGCGCCGACAGCGGCCCGGGCGCTGCCGCCGCAGCGGCCTTCATGGCATCGAGTTCACGGCCGGCGACCGCCGCCACCAGTTCGGCAACCAGGTCAGTCTTCGACGGGAAGTAGCGGTAGACGGTGCCGGCGGCGATGCCGGCACGCTTGGCGACGTCGGCGATCTGCACCGCGGCCATGCCGCCTTCGGCCGCCATCTCGGTCGCGGCCTCGAGAATGGTCTGCTCGCGGGCGGCCAGGCGGCGGACGACATTCTCGGTGCGGCGATAGGGCATGAAATGAGTGAATGACGATTCATGAGGAAGAAGCAAGCGGCTGCCATATACGATTGACGTATTACGTACATTTTGATATCAAGAGCGAATGATCCTCAGCTACCGTGACAAACGGACTGAGCGGTTCGCTGGCGGTTCGACCGTTCGCGCATTCCAAGGCTCTGAGAGGCAGGGATGGAAACGGCTCGAAATTCTTGAAGCGGCGACGTCGTTGAACGATCTGAGAGCTTTGCCGAGCAATCGCCTTGAGGCGCTAAAGGGCGACCGATCCGGGCAATACTCGATCCGGGTCAATCAACAATGGCGCATTTGCTTCGAATGGCCTTCCAGTGCATCCGGCCCGTCGAATGTCGAGATTGTGGATTATCATTGAGGAACGAACATGGCTCGGCCTGCGATTCATCCCGGCGAAATTCTGAAAGACGAACTGGCCGAACTCGGCGTTACGCCGACCGAACTGGCGCGACAGGTTGCCGTTCCCGCAAACCGGATGACGCAGATCATCCAGGGCAAGCGCGCCATAACCGGCGACACCGCATTGAGGCTGGGACACTGGTTTGAGATGCACCCGCAGTTCTGGCTGAACCTGCAATCCGCTTATGATCTTCGGATTGCCACCGAGCACAACGGCGACAAGTTAAAGAAGCTGCCGACG
>JANMSZ010000211.1:0-3898 GCA_031389925.1 Hyphomicrobiales bacterium
CTGTTCATCGGCTCGGCGCTGTTCTCCGCCGTGTTCGCGCTGCACGGCGGGCAGGGGCTGATCGAGCGATGGGTGCTGAGCATGAACCTCTCCCCGCTGGGCTTCATGGTCATGGCGCAGCTGATCATCTTCCTGCTCGGCTGGCCGCTGGAATGGACCGAGATCATCATCATCTTCGTGCCGATCTTCCTGCCGATGCTCAAGCACTTCAGCATCGATCCGATCCTGTGGGGCGTGCTGGTGTTCGTGAACCTGCAGGCGGCGTTCCTGTCGCCGCCGGTGGCGATGTCGGCGTTCTATCTCAAGGGCGTTGCGCCAAAGCACGTGACGCTCAACCAGATTTTCGCCGGCATGATGCCATACATGCTGATCGTGATTGTGTGTATGATCTTCATGTACATTTGGCCCGGCATGACGCTTTGGCTGCCCAACTACCTCTATGGCGGCTGAGATAGGAAGATATCGCCTTGTCCCGTATCGACGTAACCGTGCTCACGGCGACCGAGGCCGCAGCCGAGATCGCTCGCGGCGCGATGTCGGCTGAGGAGTATACCGGCGCCTGTCTCGAGCAAATCGCAGCCGTGGAATCCGAAGTCCAGGCATTCGCCCACCTCGATCCCGAGCATGCGCTGGCGCAGGCGCGTGCGCTTGACCGTCACAAGGGCGATGGCGGGCGTATCGGGCCGCTGCACGGCATCCCGGTCGGCATCAAGGATATCTTCGATACCGCGGATTATCCGACCGAGTGCGGCTCGCCGATGCTGGCCGGCCGCCGGCCTGAAGTGGATGCCACCGCGGTCCGCGTTCTGCGCGAGGCCGGCGCCGTCATCATCGGCAAAACCGTTACCACCGAGTTCGCCTATTTCCATGCCGGCAAGACGCGTAATCCGCGCGATCTCAAGCGCACGCCTGGCGGCTCGTCGTCGGGCTCGGCGGCGGCGGTCGCCGCCGGCATGGTGCCGCTGGCGATCGGGTCGCAAACCAACGGCTCGATGATCCGCCCCGCCGCGTTCTGCGGCGTGTTCGGCGTCAAGCCCAGCCACGGCCTGATCTCGCGCGCCGGCGCGCTCACGCTGTCGCGCACGCTCGATCATGTCGGCGCCTTCGCCCGCACGCTCGACGATCTGGCGTTGATTCTCGATGTGCTCGCCGGCCAGGATGCGGCCGATCCGGATTCGAGGCCTTACCCCGCCCCGAATTTCCGCGCTGGGCTGACCGAGGCTCCGGCGGCGACACCGGCTTATGCCTTCGTGCGCACGCCGATGTGGGACAAGGCCGACGCCGATGCGCGCGGCGCGCTGGAAGATCTGGCCAAGGAATTAGGCGCCCGCGAAGTCGACCTGCCGCCCACGCACATCGGCGCCTGGGATGCGCTGAAAGTAATCATGGCGGTCGAGATGGCTTATAATCTCGGCGCCTTCGTCGACCGGGAGGGCGAGGTCAGCCCGCAGTTCCGCGAGCTGATTGCCGAAGGCCGCGCGGTTACCGCGCCGGTCTATCTCGCAGCGCTGCGCGACGCCCGCCGCTATGCCGCGAATCTCTCGGAAATTTTCGAACTGCTTGCCGATGCTGTCATTACGCTGTCGGCGCGCGGCGTCGCGCCCGAAGGTTTCAACAAGACCGGCGATCCCGTGTTCTGCTCGTTGTGGACGCTGACGGGCTTCCCCTCGCTCAATCTGCCGCTGATCGACAACGCGCAAGGTCTGCCGATCGGCGTTCAGCTTGTCGGCGCGCCGCGGCGTGACGAAAAGCTGCTGCGCACCGCGCGCGTGCTGATCGAGACGCTGGGCTAGCCTATGACCGGACCGGCCCGCCGAGCGTGTCCCTGAAGAAGTCCAGCGTGCGGCTCCAGGCCAGTTTCGCCGCGGCTTCGTTGTAGCGCGCCGCGCCGGTGTCGTTGAAAAACGCGTGTTGCGTGCCGGCATAGGTGTGCATCGTGAACTTCTTGTTGTTGGCTTTCAGCGCCGCCTCGTACGCCGGAATGCCGGCATTCACGCCATCGTCGGTTTCGGCGTAGTTCAGCAGCAGCGCCGCCTTGATGTTCGGCACTTGCGCGGCAGGCACCTGGCGGCCGTAGAAGGCGACGCCGGCGTCGAGTTCCGGACTTGAAGCGGCGAGGCGGTTGACCATAAGGCCGCCGAAGCAGAAGCCGACCGCGCCGACTTTGCCGGTCGATTCGGGATGCTTCTTGAGGAACGAGACGCTGGCGACCAAGGCCGCAACCGCGTCGTCCTGATTCATTTTCGTATGCAGATCGCGTGCGGCGTCTTCGCTGGCCGGCGTGCCGCCAACCAATGACAGCAGATCGATGGCGTAAGCCAGATAGCCCTCGGCGGCGAACCTGCGGGCGACGTCTTCGAGATGCGGATTGAGGCCGCGGTTCTCGTGGATGACCAGCACGACAGGGCGCTTGCCCTTGATTTTGGGCCGCACGAGATAGCCGTCGATCTTACCCTTGGGCGATTCATAGGACGCCCGCTCGCTCGCCAGCCGCGCGTCATCCGGCGGCACGATCGCGGCCTGCGCATAATTGTTCTGGAGGATCGGCAGCAGCGCCACGGCCGCCGCGCTGGAGCCGGCGATCTCGGTGAGCCGGTCGAGAAATTGGCGGCGGTTCATGCCGCCATGGGTGAATTCGTCGTAGAGATTGATGATCTTCTGATCCATGGAACTGCCTCCGGCCATGCGTGAACCCTGGCCATGATAACACGACGGCCGCGCTTGTATTCCAAGCTTGCAGTGCAGCATGAACTCTCCGCGACAATGTGAAGCGCGGTTGCTAGGCTCCCATTCTACGGGGGCTTTTCGTGTCATCCACGGTGACGTTGCCGCTCTGGCTGGTCGTGATTGTCGGCGTGCTGTCGCTCATGGCCGCGCTCGACCACCTGCTATTGCCGAGCGCCCGCTGGGTGATGCGGCGTCGCCTCAACAAGGCGATCGACGAACTCAACACCCGGCTCAAATTGCGCATCCAGCCGTTCAAACTGGCCAAGCGGCAGTCGCTGATCGATCAACTGGTGTTCGACCCCGAGGTGCTCGGCGAAATCGAGCGCTACGCCACGGCGAACAACGTCACGCGCGCCGTCGCGCAGGACCTGGCGCGCGAATATGCCCATGAAATCGTGCCGTCGTTTTCGGCCTATGCCTATTTCGGCATCGGCGCGCGGATCGCGCGCTTCATCTCGACGGCGCTGTATCGCGTGCGGCTCGGCTACGTGGACGAGGATGCGCTCAAGACCGTCGATCCGGATAGTTCGGTGATCTTCGTCATCAACCACCGCTCGAACATGGACTACGTGCTGGTCACCTACATGGTGTCGGCCAGTTCGGCCTTGAGCTATGCGGTCGGGGAGTGGGCGCGAGTCTGGCTGCTGCAAAGCCTGATCCGCTCGATGGGCGCTTATTTCGTGCGTCGCGATTCAAACGATCCGCTCTATCGCCGCGTGCTGGCGCGCTACGTCCACATGGCGGTCGCCGGTGGCCTGGCGCAGGCGGTGTTTCCCGAGGGCGGTCTGACGCGCGACGGCAAGCTGCAGCCGCCGAAATTCGGCCTGATCGGCTATATGGTCGCGGGCTTCGACGCGATGGCGACGCGCGATGCCGTGTTCGTGCCGGTCGGCATCAATTACGATCGCGTGCTGGAAGACCGCCTGCAACTGGGCACATTGGCGAAGAAGCAGGGCACTCAGCCGCGCCACCGTTTCAATTTCATCGTGCTGCTGAAGGCATTTTTCGCGCACATCGCGTTGCGGCTGCGCGGCCGCTGGTATCGCTTCGGCTACGCCTGCGTCAGCTTCGGCGCGCCGCTGTCGCTGCGGCAATATGTGAAAGAGCGCGGCATCGATTTTCGCGTGCTCGATCAGGCGGAGCGCTTTGCCGAGGTTGAGCGGCTCGCCGG
>JANMSZ010000232.1:0-2000 GCA_031389925.1 Hyphomicrobiales bacterium
TCGTACCCCGACTACGATCAACTCGAATTTGCACATAACCGAGGTTGGCTCGCCGCCGAGGAGAAGAAAATATTGAATGACTTTCGCATGGTCCTGGCAGGCCATGCTGCACCGAATGGCGATGATTGGGATAATGCCGCCGTCCTGAATGACCCGGCTTGGCACGCTGTTGTAGCCGCAGCACAAAATGCGACTGAAAAAATGCTGGCGTTGCAGACTGATCTGGCAGACCGGGCCACGTTACTTGCAAAAGCTGAGTGAATTTTCTCTCAAGACAGGTGGCGGTAGTTGTCGGTGACGGCGAGCACGCTGAGCGATCTGGCGCGAGAGTAGATCGAACTAATTTAAATTTTGCAGTACTAATAATTTCAATTGAGCGGTGGCGACGCTAAGCCGCTGAATCGCATCTTTATCGAATTGCTTTGTATCCTTGAATAGAGCGTATGCTCGCTCATCTTCCAGCTTGCCCCATTCGCGCTGAAACGCTTCTTTCCAAGAAAGATCAGGCTCCTCCAGAACGTTTAGTAGACCATCGAGATCGGCTACCAACGAGTCTAGACGGATGTGGCCCTGTTCAAAGGAGCCGATTTTTTCGAGCATGAGGCGGTACTGACGCTGATCGTATTCGGACATATCCATCGCCTCAGTGAGCGCGCCTAATGCCTGAAATGCCTGGTCCCGGTGAACACCAAGGCGACGCCGTGCTCGTCGGCGGCCTTGATCACTTCGTCGTCACGCATCGAGCCGCCGGGCTGGATCACCGCGGTGGCGCCGGCTTCGATCGCGACCAGTAATCCGTCGGCGAACGGGAAGAAGGCGTCGGACGCGACCACCGAGCCTTTGGTCATTGGAAAAGCGAGCTTCTGCTCTTTCGCCGCATCCTCCGCCTTGCGCGCGGCGATGCGCGCGGAATCGACCCGGCTCATCTGCCCGGCGCCGATGCCGACGGTGGCAAGCTGCTTGGCGTAGACGATGGTGTTCGATTTGACGTGCTTGGCGACGCGGAAGGCGAAACGAAGATCGGCCAATTCCGCTTCAGTCGGCGCGCGCTTGGTCACGACTTTGAGCGACATGACGTCGACGACTGCGTTGTCGCGCGACTGCACCAGCAATCCCCCGGCGACCGATTTTACCGTCAGCCCGGAGACGCGCGGATCGGGCAGACCGCCGGCTAGCAACAGCCGCAGGTTCTTTTTTGCCGCCACGATCTTGATCGCCTCGTCAGTGGCGTCCGGCGCGATGATGACCTCGGTGAATATTTCGGTGATAGCGCGCGCAGCATCAGCGTCGAGCATGCCATTGAGCGCGACAATGCCGCCGAAGGCCGAAGTGGAGTCGCAGGCCAGCGCCTTCTTGTAGGCGTCGAGCAGATTGCCGCCCTCGGCCACGCCGCAGGGATTGGCGTGCTTGACGATGACGCAGGCCGGCGTGCGGCGCGGATCGAACTCGGCGACGCATTCATAAGCGGCGTCGGTGTCGTTGATGTTGTTGTAGGACAGCTCCTTGCCCTGCAACTGCCGCGCCGAAGCAACGCCGAAGCGCTCGCCCGGCGCCTTGTAGAAGGCCGCGCTCTGGTGCGGGTTCTCGCCATAGCGCAGCGCCTGGATAAGCTTGCCGCCGAAGGCGCGATAATCCGGTGCGTCATCCTTCAGCGTCTCGGCGAACCAATTGGAAATCGCCGCGTCGTAAGCCGCGGTGCGCGCGTAAGCCTTCGCCGCCAGCTTCTGCCGCAACTCGAACGAGGTCATGCCGGCGTGCTCCGCCAGTTCGCCGAGCACCTTGGCGTAATCCGATGAGTCGACCACGACCGTGACATCGCCGTGGTTCTTGGCGGCGGCGCGGATCATCGCCGGTCCGCCGATGTCGATGTTCTCGACGCAGTCGTCGTAGGCCGCGCCCTTGGCGACGGTTTCCTCGAACGGGTAGAGGTTCACCACCAGCAGATCGATCGCCTTGATGCCGTGCGCCTGCATCGACGCGGCGTGGTCCTTGTCGGCGCG
>JANMSZ010000241.1:0-4650 GCA_031389925.1 Hyphomicrobiales bacterium
GTCGCGTTCTGCCGGTGCGAGCGGGCGTCGACCTTGATGACCTTGGCGGCGGAAGCCCAGATGGCGTCGAAGCCGTTGGTCTTGACCTTGCCTTCGAGGATGATGTTGCCGGGCGCGACGGCGTGGATCTGCGGCGCGCCGTCTTTGAGCGCGTCGCGCGCGTCGATCACCGGCGTCGTTTCGTCGATGGCGATGTCGACCAGATCGGCGATGTCCTCAGCTTCTTCCTCGCTCGGCGCCACGACGGCGGCGATCGCTTCGCCGACATAGCGCACGACGCCTTCGGCCAGAATCGGCTGCGCGACCGGCTTGTAGGAGAACTTGTGCAGCATCGGCGTGATCTTCTTCACGCCTTTGAGGTCGGCGGCGGTAATGACCATCGCGTTGCCGGGCTTGCCGATATTGCCGATCTTTCCGGCGGCGTTCGGGCTGCGCACGAAGCGCACCCAATGCACTGCGGGGAGGTCGGCGGTGAAACGGCCTTGGCCTTGCACCAGCGCCGGGTCCTCGACGCGGCGCATGGCGCGGCCGACCCATTTCAAGCCGGTGCCCTTGGTGTGCGCGGTCATGAAATAGAATTCTCTAAGGCGCGGCGCACCACGGCACGCACCAGATCGCGGCGGTATTCGCCGGTGGTCTGATGATCCTCCAGCGGATCGACCGCGGCGGCAGCGGCTTCGGCGGCGGCGCGGAAGGCGGCATCGTCCGGCGCCTGTCCATTGAGCGCGGCTTCGGCTTCCGCGATACGGCGTGGTGCGGGCTCGGCACCGCCGACGCCAACATGAACATCGGTCATGAATCCGCCTTGCAGGCGATAGGTGACCAGCGACGCGCTCATCGCGAAGTCGCCGGCGCGGCGGCTGAATTCGTTGAAGCCGAATTTGGCATCTGCGGCGAGCAAAGGCAGCCGTGCTTCGATCAGCAATTCGTCCTCGGCCAGCGCGGTCGACATGATGCCTTGGAAATAATCCGGCGCGGCGATCGGCCGCTCGCCGCGCGTGCTCTTGGCGATCATTGTCGCGTCGAGCGTCGCCGCCACCAGGCACCATTCCGACGCCGGATCGGCGTGCGCCAGGCTGCCGCAGAAGGTGCCGCGCATGCGGATCGGATAATGCGCGATGTGCCGCGCGACAAACGTCAGCAGTTTGCCGAGCGGATTATCGACCACCGATGTGTGAAACGCGCCGTGGCGTACGCGCGCGCCGATGCGAAGCGCCTTGCCGTCGCTGACGATCTTGTCGAGGCCCTCGACCTCGTTGATGTCCACGAGGTGCGCGGGCTTCGCCAGCCGGAACGCCATGATCGGCACCAGGCTCTGCCCGCCAGCCAGCACGCGGCCGTCCTGTGGGGCGACCTCGGCCAAAATCTTCAGCGCCTCGTCGAGCGTCTTGGGCACATGGCGGATGAACGGCGCGGGTTTCATGCGGCAGACTTTTCAGCCCGGAGGAGGGGAATAAGCTCGATTATATGTATGCAAACGATAAGCCCGGCGTGGGTTTTGTCAAAGGCATTATCCCTGCTGCGCAGGCGCCCGTCACGGTCGCCGGTTTCGGGACGGTCTGTCCACGCCCCGGGTTGGCTTGGCCGCTAAAATCGCCTCTAATCGGGCCCGAGGAAACGTCAAACAACGCACACAAGAACAAAAGCGAGTGATCCGATGATCTATCCGTTGTCGCGGCTCATCAAAGCCGCCCTGTTGCTGCTGGCTTTTTCGGCGCCTGTTTTTGCCCAGGATTATCCGAACCGGCCGGTGAAGCTGATCATTCCGTTCCCAGCCGGCGGCAGTAACGATGTCGTGGGCCGCGTGGTCGCCAAGCATCTTGGCGACCAATTGGGGCAGACGGTCTATGTCGACAACCGCGGCGGCGCCGGCGGCACCATCGGCACGGAGGCCGCGGCCAACGCGCCGCCGGACGGCTATACGCTCGCCATCGTGTCGATCGCGCACGCCGTCAACCCGGCGCTGTACAAGCTCAATTACGATCCGATCAAATCATTCACGCCGATTTCTATTTTCGCGACTGGGCCGAACGTGCTGACGGTCCATCCGTCGCTGCCGGTCAAGTCGGTGAAGGAATTGCTCGCGCTCGCCAAGCAGAAGCCCGGAGAGTTGAACTACGCATCGGCCGGCGTCGGCAGCTTCCAGCATCTCGGCGGCGAATTGTTCAAGCTGATGTCCAAGGCCGACATCGTGCATGTGCCTTACAAAGGCGGCGGCCCGGCGATGCAGGACGTGATCGCCGGACATGTGAAGATCATCTTTAGTTCGCTGGTGCAGACCACGCCCTTTATCAAATCGGGACAATTGCGGGCCCTGGGCACGGGTGGCGCCAAACGCAGCACTGTTTTGCCGGATGTGCCGACGATCGCCGAAGCAGGCATCGACGGTTACCTCGCCGACAACTGGTGGGGCATCGTCGGGCCCGCCGGCTTGCCGCAGCCTATTGCCGACAAATTGTACAAGGCGGTGCAGGCGGCGCTCAAAGCGCCGGAACTCGTGGCGCAGTTCGATCGCGAGGGCGCCACCATTGTCGACATGAGCTCGAAAGCGTTCGCCGAATATATCAAGACGGAAACCGTCAAGTGGGGCCGCGTCGTCAAGGAAGGCGGCATCAAAGCGCAGTAGGCGGGGAAGCTAGAAGTCCGGGGAGGCGACGATGGGAATTGAGATCTTGGCGCTCGCGTTCGGCGTCTATGCGGCAACCTGGTTTGTGGTCATCGCGGGGTCGAAGTACTTCGGGCCGCAATAATTCCGCGCTAGATTCAACAGATCGAATCGTCCGGTTCCGCGCTGTCGCGCGGGGCCGCCCCACAGTTTTGCGCAGAAATCTCTATGGCGAAAAGCGACACCGAAGTCGCCATCATCGGCGGCGGCGCGGCCGGCATTGCGGCGGGGAGGCGGCTGGCCAAGGCCGCCATCGAATGCCTGGTGATCGAGGCGCGGCCGCGGCTCGGCGGCCGGGCCTGCACCGTCATCGACGGGTCCGGTCACGCGCTCGACCTCGGCTGCGGCTGGCTGCATTCCGCCGACCGCAACCCCTGGGTCGCGGTGGCGCAGGCGCAGGGCCGCACCCTCGACAAGTCCAAGCCGCCGTGGGAGCGGCCGTCGCTGCAAATCGGTTTTCCGCTGGAGGACCAGCAGGCATTCTCCAAAGCGTCGCGCGCGTTTTTCGACCGGCTCGGGCCGGACGTGGTGAAGGACGGCGACGTCGCGGCCTCGGTGATGCTCGAGCCCAACGGCCGCTGGAACAATCTGATCGCCGCCATCGGCAGCTATATCAGCGGTGCCGAACTCGACCGCCTCTCGGCGCGGGACTTCGACAGCTACGAAGACAGCGGCGTGAACTGGCGCGTGCGCGAGGGCTACGGCGCCACGATCGCGGCCTATGGCGAGGGCCTGCAGACGGTGCTCGACTGCGCGGTGCTGCAGATCGACCATCGCGGCCGGCGGCTCAAGATCGAAACCGCCAAGGGCGTGATCACCGCCGACCAGGCCATCATCACGCTGCCGAGCGCCGTGATCGCCGACAAGGAATTCCTGTTCTCGCCCGCGCTGCCTGCGAAGACCGACGCCGCGCAGGGCCTGCCGCTCGGCCTGGCCGACAAATTGTTTCTGTCGCTGGACGGCGCCGAGGAGTTCGAGCCGGAAAGCCGGCTGTTCGGCCGCACCGACAGTGCCGCGACCGCGACATATCACATGCGGCCGTTCGGCCGGCCGCTGATCGAGGCCTATTTCGGCGGGCGGCTGGCGCACGATCTGGAAGCTGGCGGCGTGCGCGCCTTCTCCGATTTTGCCGCGTCGGAACTGGCCGGGCTGATGGGCCATGAGTTCAAACGGCGGGTGAAGCCGGCGCACATGCATTTATGGGCGGCCGATCCGTTCGCGCGCGGCTCTTATTCATACGCGCTGCCGGGCCGGGCCGATTGCCGCGCGAGCCTGGCGGCGCCGGTCGATGGCCGGCTGTTCTTTGCCGGTGAAGCCTGCTCGGACAGCGATTTTTCGACGGCGCATGGCGGCTATCGCACCGGCGTCGCCGCCGCCGATCAGGCGATTGCCGCGCGCAAGCGCTAGCTCCCGACCTTCAACTCCGACACCAGCCCACGCAGCGCGGCGATCGTGGAGGGGGCGACGCTCTTGCCGGTGCGCGGATTGGCCGACGGCACGTTCTCGATCGTCATGGTGAAGCGCATGGCGTCGGCGTCGACCGTGATGGTGTGGGTGTTGCGCGTGACGGTCGGGTCGGCCCAGATCTCCAGCGTGGTGCGGTCCGGGCCGATGCCGGCGAGGCTGAGCGCCGCCGCGACGTTGACGTTGGTCGGGAAGCCGCGCGCACCGTCGCGCGCCGAGCCATCGAACACTTTCTTCGGCTCGGTCAGCCCCGCGACCGAGATGTTGTTCTGCATCAGATGAGGCGCGCCTTCGAGCCCGGCCGGCGGCTTGCGTGTCACCATCTTCACCGAATGAATGGTGCCTTCGGCCGCGGCGCGCACCGCGTCGAGCCCAAGCAGCGCGCCGGTTGGCACGATGATGCGCGCGCCTGTTTCCTTGGCGCGCTCGATCAGATCGCCATTGTCCAGCAATTGCGCGACCGACAGCGGCATGAAGATGCGGCCTTTGTCGATGGCCGCGATCGCGACCTCGCGGAACAA
>JANMSZ010000290.1:0-5331 GCA_031389925.1 Hyphomicrobiales bacterium
GCTGTTCGCCGACGAAGAAGCGGTGGCGCCGGCGAAAACGCCGGAGGAAAAATGGCTGCCGGATTTTGGCGCCGACGAGGCGCAGATCATCCACACCCAGCCGGTGCGTTCAGTGGCCTACATGCCGGAGGTCGCCTTCGCACCGGCGGCGTCAAAGACCGAACCCGTGGCTGCATTGCCTCCAATCGCTTCAAAGGTGGGTGAATCGCTCCGGGCGTTGGCGAAGCGCGAGCCGGGTGCGGCGATCGTTGCCGAAACAGCCTTTGTCGCGCCGCCCGTACCGGCAGAGGTTGTTATCGAGACTGAGGTTGTTGTCGAAACCGCGGTTGTTGCGCCGGCCGCCGAACCGGCGCCAGCCGTCGCCCGGCTGCGCGATCATCCGCTGTCCGCGATCATGTCACTGAGCGAAGAAGAGCGCATCGCGCTGTTTACTTAAACAACGACCCTTATTGCGCAATCAACTTCGCGAACAATTCCACGTCGACATTGCCGCCGGACAAAATCGCGACCACGACCTTGCCCTTCACGTCGAGCTTGCCGGCCAGCAACGCCGCGAGGCCGATGGCGCCGCCCGGCTCCACCACCAGTTTGAGTTCCTCGAAGGCATAGCGCACCGCGCGGCCAACTTCGGCATCGCTCGCCGTCATGCCCTGCCCGATCAATTTGCTGGTGATCGGAAAGGTCAGTTCGCCCGGCGTCGCGGTCATTAGCGCATCGCAGATCGTGCCGCTCATGCGCGCATTGGTCTCGCGCTTGCCGCTGGCGAACGAACGCGCGGTGTCGTCGAAGCCTTCCGGCTCGGCGGTATAGATCTTGGCCTCCGGCGCGCCGGCCTTGATGCCGAGCGACGTCCCGGCCGCAAGCCCGCCGCCCGAGGCGCCGATCACCACGATGTCGGGTTTAAGGCCAAGCGCGGCCAATTGCTCGACGATCTCGAGGCCGATGGTGCCCTGCCCGGCGATGATCAGCGGGTCGTCATACGGCGGCACCAGCGTGGCGCCGCGCTCGTCAACCAGCTTCCGGGCGATCGCGGCGCGGTCCTCGGTGTTGCGGTCGTAAAGCACCACCTCGGCGCCGAGCGCCTTGGTGCGCTCGCGCTTGGCGCGCGGCGCGTCGGCCGGCATCACGATGGTGGCGCGCATGCCGAGGAGCTTGGCCGCCGCCGCCACGCCTTGCGCATGGTTGCCCGACGAATAGGCCACCACGCCAGCGGCGCGCTTGTCCGGCGGGATCGACGAAATCTTGTTGTAGGCACCACGGAACTTAAACGAGCCGGTGCGCTGCAGCGTCTCGGCTTTGAGGAACACCCGCGCACCCAGCAGATCGTCGAGCACCGCGGCGTTGATCAACGGTGTGCGCACCGCGACGCCGGCGAGCCTTTTCGCGGCGGCCGCGATGTCGGCGGCGGTCGGCAGGATTCGGGTGTCGATGGCCCCCATGAGGGCAGTTTAGCGCATTTTGCGCCGGTCGTCCCCGCCACCTCGGCGTATAGGTTCCGCTATTGCGCCGCGGACTGCCGGCGTTGGCGAGCGCTGTCAAACAACGTCTTCAGCCGCTCTTTACGGGTTCTCTTTTCGCGCCAGGCGCGCGCGCCTTCGGTCACGTGATCGAGGAAGGTCTGCGCGCAGGCCCGCCAGGTCAGCCGTTCGGCGAAGTCGCGGCAAGCCGCGCGGTCGAGTTCCAGGGCTTCCAGGCATGCGCGCCGCAAATCCGCGTCTATCTTTCCGACGGGCGCGTCGCCAATCACATCGCGCGGCGCCGGCGCTGGAAAGGCGGCAACGGGAGTCCCGCTCGCCAAAGCCTCCAGCAGCACAAGCCCGAACGTGTCAGTCAGGCTCGGGAACACGAACACGTCGGCGGCGGCATAGAATTCGGCCAGCGCCTCGCCGTGCTGCGCGCCAACGAAGACGGCGTCGGGATAGGCCTTGGCCAACGCGTTGCGCGCCGGTCCCTCGCCGACCACCAGCTTGGTGCCGGGCAGATCAAGCTTCAGGAAAGCCTCGACGTTTTTCTCCACCGCCAGCCGCCCGACGGTCAAAACAATCGGGCGCTGCAGACCGAGCAGCACATCCAGGTTCTTGAAAGTATTGCGCGGCCGGAACAGTTGCGCATCGACGCCGCGCGACCACAGCTTCACATTGCTGAAGCCGCGATCGGTCAATTCCTGTTTCAAGGTCGGCGTCGCCGCCAGCACGGCCGCGCTCTGCGCATGAAAACGCCGCAGCCAGCCCCACGCCATATCGGTGGTCCAGCGCTCCGGCAGCGGCAGTCGGTCGGCCAGATAATCGGGAAAGCGCGTATGAAAGCTGGTGGTGAACGGCATGCCCCGCTTGATGCAGACGCGGCGCACGGCGTGGCCGATCGGGCCTTCGGTCGCGATGTGCACGCAGTCGGCACGGGTGCGGTCGAGCCTGCGCTCGATGTCGCCCGGGCCGGTCAGCGCCAGCCGGATTTCCGGATAGCCCGGCATCGGCAGCGTCCAGAAGCCTTGCGGGCTGAGAAATTCCAGATCGGTGCCGAGCGCGCTTGCCTCATTAGCGACCTGGCCGAGCGTGCGCACCACGCCGTTGACCTGCGGGTGCCACGCGTCGGTGGCGACGAGGATTTTCATGATGATTCTTTCGTGGGCATGATCTTGTCCGAAAACCGGTTCCCACCTTTCGGGATCACGCCGCTTTCGACTGCGCCGTCAACTGCGGCGGCGCGATCTCATCGCCGGTCTTGGTCCAGGTGATGATCTCGAATTGCCCGTCGTCGCGCTCGCCGACGCAGGTGCAGCTTTCGACCCAGTCGCCGCAATTGATGTAGCGCAGCCCGAAGTCGTCGTGGATGGCGGGTGTGTGGATGTGGCCGCAGATCACGCCATCGACCTGATGGTGCTTGGCTTCGGTCGCCAGCGCCTTCTCGAAGGCGCCGATGTAATTGACGGCGTTCTTCACCTTCAGCTTGGCCCATTTCGACAGCGACCAGTACGGCGCGCCGAACACGCGGCGCAGGCCGTTGAACAACCGGTTGGCGGTCAGCGCGAAATCGTAGGCTTTATCACCAAGGAGTGCGAGCCAGCGCGCTTGCGTCACGATGAGATCGAACATATCGCCATGCACGACCAGATAGCGCTTGCCGTCTGCGCTCTCGTGAACGGCGTTCTCCACCACCTCGATGCCGCCGAAATGCGTGCCGTAATAGCCGCGCAGGAATTCGTCGTGATTGCCGGGGATGTAGATGAGCCGGGCGCCTTTGCGCGCCTGGCGCAGCAGTTTCTGCACCACGTCGTTATGCGCCTGCGGCCAATACCACGATGAGCGCAGCGCCCAGCCATCGACGATGTCGCCGACCAGATAGAGCGTGTCCGCTTCGTGGTGTCGCAGGAAATTCAGGAGCCTTTCGGCTTGGCATCCCCGCGTGCCGAGATGCACGTCGGAGATAAAGAGCGCGCGATAGCGCTTCGGGACGGGGTCCGTCACGATGCGCCAAGTCCTGATTGCATTTCCATGTGCGATGTCTTTAGTGCGTTTCGATTGCAGTTTTGTGACAGTGGTGTTTACCTAATTCACACCCTAGCAACGCCTACGCCGCAACGCTTTGCTGCTCGAGACGCTTGAACCGCACCAGCGTGTAGACGCCGAACGGCTTGACCTTGCGCCGCTCGATCAGTTCGGCGCCGCCGTGGGACGTCGCCCAGTCGGCGAGCCGCTGGAACGGAAACTCCGGCCGCAGGCCTACCGCATGCGCCTTTTTCGCCAGCATGCGCTCGACCGCGGCGGCAAAGCCGCGCTCGGAATACAGATGATTGACCAGAATGATCTGCCCGCCCGGCTTGACCACGCGCGCGCATTCGCCGAGCACGCGCTCCGGGTCCGCCACCAGCGTGATGACGAACTGGCCGACGACGCAGTCGAAGCTCGCATCCTCGAAGCGCAGGTTGTGCGCGTCCATCACCGCGAGGCCCTTGACGAAGGGATAGCGCCCGCTGGCGGCGCGGATGCGCGCCCGCGCGATCATCGGCTCGGAGATGTCGATGCCGGTGATCTCGGTCGCGGCGTCGTAGTCGTCGAACGACAGTCCGGTGCCGACGCCGATTTCCAGAATCTGCCCGCCGGCCTCGCGCGCGGCGAATTTCGCGGCTTGCGCCGCGGCGCGCCGTCCGTTGAGGAAGATCGGCCCGCACAGCGCGTCGTAGATCGGTGCCCAGTGCGCATAGGCTTTTTCCATCACCTGGCTTTCGGGATCGCGGGGCGACGTGCGTTGCAAATGAGCCGGCATGGGAACCCTCGAATCAAATGATTGCGTCCCACCCGCGTACCAAGCGATTGCTACAGATTGGCGACAGCGCCATTCTTCACCCTCCCCTGGAGGGGGAGGGTCGCCGCCAAAGGCGGCGGGGTGGGGTGCTCGGCCATGCCAAAATTACGCATAGAACGGTTCAAGCGGACTGCCGCCAATCGTGCGGCGATTTTCCTGTCTACTAATTGCCAGTTTGATCCGCCGGGTCATCGGACTAAAGGCTTTCTAGTCTCTCCAGATACTTTGGCATCAACTCAGAAATTCGATTGTAGGCATGTTCAAATACGCCGAGCGATCCCACCAACAGGTTCGCAATCATCAGCCGGTTTGCGCCCGACTCCACAAGCCCCCGGCCGAAATAGGTGATTAGTTTTTCTCGATCCGCTTTCGAATAAAGGCCCACCACTCCCGCCCAGTTAGGATGGGCGATCTCACTGAGGGTGTCATAGGCATTCCGCACACCTGGCAGTTCTTTGTCCATTCGATCTAAGCAGTTCAGGACATTATATGGATCAGGCGTCTTCCCATTTCTTCGATCCCGCCAAAATGCGCATGAGGGTGTCGTTCATTTCCTGGGCTGAATATTTTTCTGAGGAAGACAGTACTTCCATGAGCTTCCAAGTTAACGCCGCGTTTTCAGTTATGGCTCGCGTCAGAATGGCGGCCGAGGCGAAATCATCTCTCTCAAGGGCATCACACGCGGTTCGCGCAAGTTCTTCTGTGCGCCAAATCAGAGCTTCTCGCGAAACCATGAGTTGATACGGAGCCTTAGAGCGAACGCCCAACGCCGCCGGATCAATTGAGGTAGGCAAGTTGCCGCCTAGTCTATCCGCCAGTTCGCGAGCTTCAGCTATTTCTGAAATTGACATTCGATGTCGCCCATCTTTTATCATGTCATGTATTCATAGAAGTTATCCTGACAATCGATCATGCCTGAGTTCGATTAGGAAGCTAACTCACCCCACCCCGGCGCGGGTAACGCGCCGGCCCTCCCCCCCCAGGGGGGGGTTAGGAGCCGGGCGTTTGGGCCCAGGTGGGGGCCCCAAA